>NATO01000032.1 GCA_002085385.1 candidate division Zixibacteria bacterium 4484_93 | reverse complement strand
TAAAGAGCAAAAACTTATCGCGAACAAAGGTGAATCAATATGTAAAGAGAAAAACGGCTATGTTTCACTCTCGGACAGATTAACTCAGGGAGTAATTGAATTTTTCGGCAATGTTGTTTTTGAGTTTGACGCTGTATCACTTTACATTAAAAACAAGTTAATTACACCCAAGAATTACGGAAGTTCAAGCGATATTACAAAATATGATGAAATGCCTCTTTTTGAAAATGAATGGTTTATACCTCTGGAGGTTAATTTTGATTTAGCCGATATTACCAAAGTGCTTCTCATAACGAGTAGAGATTTTAGAGAAGAAACGTTTAAAGATGTTGTTAAAGCAATAAAAAGTAAGGGTATTAAATATTCTTTTTTATCTGAAAGGTGGTTATCGGATAACACAGTGACTGATATGACAAGCTATCTCTTAAGAATCAGAAATTGGAGGAAATTTACAAAATGCAAAAATTATTTAGGTTAATAGAAACAATCTATTACTACCTGAAATCATCATACAAAATATGGAAAGTCAGACGATTACAAGAGGACGACCTTGCTTATATAACCAAAGCAAGTGTTCGTTTTGAAGTTTATCCTGGGAAGAAGCGACAATCTCCTTATGATTTCATTGTAAAATTTAGAGAACCAGGTAAGCGGCAGAGAACCCCTGCTCATGTTCATTTGATTGCGGAGATGTATGTTAAGCATGCTTACAATCCATCATTGACTCTAAAATTAAGAGACCACATTCTGACAATGCTAAGTCAGATTAAACCTGTAACCTCATTCCCACCAGCTCTCCAGTTTTTTAAACCTGAACATGTTGAGCCCTTTAAAGAATTAGATAAAGTTGGAGAATTCACGGTTGAGTTTTTGCTTGTAGCAATAGAACTTGTGGCAATACAGGAGAAAACCAATTATCCAACAGGAACTTTAACCGAGAGTTTGTATAAGAGTTTTGGAGTCAAGGATAGATTTCAGGTAATCCAGAAGGCAGTATGGAGGAACAAATAGGCAGTATCTCTTGGCATAGGAGCCACAGAAATGCTCGATGAGTTTATGCAACAGCTCGACAGGAAGTTTGTTATTCTCGGTGTGGGAAATAGACTGAAGAGCGACGATGCAGCGGGGGTTGTCCTTGCCGAGGAGATGAAAAAGATATTCCCCGAAAGGACATTTGTGGCCGGGACTGCGCCCGAGAACTACGCCGAAAAGATTGCCCAGCTTTCTCCCGAGGTGTTGATTATCATAGATGCAGTAGATTTCGAGGGGAGTCCAGGGGAAACAAGGCTGTTCGCCGCCGAGGAAATGATGAACTCGTTCTCTCTCACACACGGACCAGGATTTTCACTACTTGTGAAATTCCTGAAAAACCAGCAGGATATCGATGTGAAACTTCTGGGAATTCAACCACTGGATATAGCATTCGGTGAGGAGTTATCCCCCGAGGTAGAGGTCGGAATACTCAAACTCCTCAAAAAGGTAAAATCAAGGGTGAACCCATAGGATATGCACGAAACAGGCATCGCAAAACGACTCCTATCGGTCATACACCCTATGGTCGATGAGAAAAAACGGATAACAAGAATAAAACTCCGTTTCGGTGAACTGAAGATGGTGCAGAAAGAGTTACTTGAGACCGCATTCAGCATCTTGACAAGGGGGGATAAAAGGTTCAGGGACACAATCCTCGAGATAGAAATCAGACCGGTCAGAGGTAAATGCAATATCTGTCGAAAAGAGTTCGACATAAAGAACTTTGAGATGAGATGCCCTTTCTGCGGAGAGACATCCATCGATATAACAGGAGGATACGAGTCAGAAATCGTAGAAATGGAGGTGGAAGATGTGTGATGAGTGCGGCTGCGAAGAGCATAAACATGAGGTCATCACATTAGAGGAGAATATCCTCAAGGATAACGATGTCCGTGCGGCGGAGAACAGGGCCTTCTTCCGAGAAAAGGAGATATTTGCTGTGAATATCACAGGCTCACCTGGCTCCGGCAAGACAACATTCCTCGAGATGCTTATCCCCCATCTCGGGAAAGATAATATCGCTATCATCGAGGGTGACCTCGAGGGGGATGTCGACAGTTGCAGGATGGAATCGCTCGGAGTCAGGACGGTCCAGATAAACACCAAAGGAGCTTGCCATCTAAATGCACACCTCGTATCGCATGCGATAGAAAAACTCGACCTCAACGGGATAAAATATCTCTTTGTCGAGAATGTCGGTAACCTCATCTGCCCAACATTCTTTGACCTCGGAGAGGAGATGAGGATAATCATATCGAGCGTCCCCGAAGGAGATGACAAACCTGTTAAATACCCTCCGATGTTTGCAAGCGGGAATATGCTCATCCTGACAAAGATAGACCTTCTGCCACATATCAGTTTCAACAGAGAGAAGTTCAGAGATGAACTCTCACGGATAAATCCGAATATGCCCGTTTTTGAGGTAACATCGAGGAAACCTGAAATGGTCATTCCCGTTGCCGAAGCAATAAAAAAACAGTCCAAGGAGAAAAGATGAAACCGCTTTCGATAGTCATCGCCTCAGCAGAGGCTTACCCATATGTGAAGGTCGGTGGTCTGGGGGATGTTGTGGGAGCACTCCCCAGAGAGTTCACTAAAATGGGGCATAGGGTCACTCTCTTCCTTCCCCTGTATAGGACAATAGACATCGACCGCTTCGGGATAAAGCCTGTAAAAAATGTAAAACCCATACCCGTTGATATGGCAGGGAGAACAGAATGGATGAGACCCTTCTCCTGCGAGGATAAAACAGGTTTCAAACTTTATTTCATAGAAAACAGCAACTACTTCTCCCGCGATGGTGTCTACACCGACCCGAAAACTGGCAGGGCATATCCCGATGATGGCGAAAGATGGACATTTTTTGCCAGGGGGATAATCGAGACTATAAAAGCCCTATCGCTTTCCCCAGATGTTGTCCATTGCAACGATTATCAGACCGCTCTTGTTCCTGTGTATATAAAGGAGCAGGGGATACTTCCCGATACCAGAACAATATTCAGCATCCACAATATCGGCTATCAGGGGAAATATGACCCGTCTATACTTTCGTTCATCGGAGTTGGCAAGAACAGGTTCTACCCTATGTCACCGTTCGAGTTTTACGGCAAGGTGAACTTTATGAAGCTCGGTATAGAATACGCCGACAGGATAACGACTGTATCACCGACATACGCCGAGGAGATAAAAACACCGGAATACGGATACGGACTCGAGGGACTGCTCTCAAAATATTCGCATAAACTATCTGGAATACTAAACGGCATCGACTACGACATCTGGAAAACAGAGAATAACCCGAACCTTCCCTTCTCCTATACAAGCGAAGACCTGTCAGGAAAGCGGATGAACAAGCTGGAGCTTATAAAGGAACTCGGCTTACCAAAGGAGGCACTCGACCTTCCGATGCTCGGGATAATAACCCGCCTTGCTCCACAGAAGGGAATAGACATACTGGAGGAGATATTCCCACGGTTTATGATGCGTGATATAACATTTGTCCTCCTCGGGACAGGTGAGCCTGACTATGAGGAGTTCTTCGAGAAGATGGCTCTTTCCTTCCCGAAAAAGGTATCGGCAAATATCCGTTTCGACATAGGACTCTCACACAGGATACTCGCGGGAAGCGATATACTGCTCATACCATCGAGATACGAGCCCTGCGGCTTGACTCAGATGTTCGCTATGCACTACGGGACAGTGCCTGTAGCAAGGAAAACGGGGGGGCTTACAGACACAATAACGGATTTTACAGAGAACCCCGAGTCGGGAACAGGTTTCCTGTTCGAGGAATATGACCCAGAGGCTCTTCTGAAGGCAATAAACCGAGCCATAACAGTCTTTGAAGATTACCCAACCTGGCGGAAGATTATGATAAGGGGAATGAGAAAAGATTTTTCCTGGCACCAGTCAGCAAAAATATACACCCAGCTTTACACCGAGTGATGAACCTCAGAGGTGACAGGCTGAAACTTGGAATTATCCTTCTTTTGGTAGTCCTTCTATATCTCAACTCCTTCTGGAACAATTTCACCAACTGGGACGACAACAACCTCATCGTCAAGAACACGAGAATCAGGTCGCTGGCGCTCGATAACCTCAAAAGGATATTTGTCCCTCATGTGGGGAGCACATACCAGCCAATTCGGGAGTTCTCATACGCAATAGACTATGCCATCTGGCGCCTGAACCCCATAGGCTACCATCTGACTAATCTCATCCTCTACCTCCTGACAATCGTTGTTATCTATTTCCTGCTGAAGAGGTTCTTGAAAGAAGATATTGCATTTCTCGCAACGGCAATATTTGCTGTCCATCCGCTTCATGTCGAAGCCGTTACATACCTCGCGGCAAGGAAAGAGGTACTGGCTAACTTCTTCTTCTTTCTGTCATTCTACCTGTATATCACAGCTGACCGGAAGAAAAAAGAAAAATTCCTTGTCTTATCCTTCATCTCATTCGTTCTCGCCCTCCTATCCAAACCGTCCGCGGTGACCTTACCTGTATGTCTTCTTATGTGGGACACATACTTCTCAAAGAAGAAAAAGAGCCGCTTTATAAACGAGGTTCCTTTTTGGGGGATGATGCTTGTCATCCTCGGATACTTTATCTTCTTCTCAAAAACCATCGTTCCAAAGGAGGGCTCATTCTATCCAGGGATACATCCGCTCCTCATCACACGGCAGATTGCCAATTATATCGCAATGCTCGTCGCACCTGTAAAGATGTGCATAAGATACCCCGATTATTTCATAAAAACGATGAGCCTTTTTGACAAGCTGCTCGGGGTTGCTGTATTCCTGCTGTTAGTCGCACTCATCATAGCTTTTTACAGGAAACGGAAAAAGGTATCATTCTTCATTGCCTGGTTTCTGGTGAACCTCCTCCCGACATCAGGACTTCTGAGAATAGCCATCCAGAGGGCTGATAGATATGTGTTCATCTCATCGCTCTCCTATGCTGCCCTTCTGTCTATGGGGATATTTTACACAGCAAAGAGGATAAGAAAAAAGAGGTATGGAAAGATTGCAATACTCATCGCCTTACCGTTCCTAATCTTCTATTCATCCCTCACCGTCCAGAGGAACTTTGTCTGGCGGAATACAAAGAGCATCTGGGAGGATGCTTACAAGAAATATCCGAAGAATTATATAATCTGCTGGGGTGTTGGTAGGGCAAGGAACGAATATCACGAATACAAGGAGGCAATCCCTCCACTGCTTTGGGCATACAAGATAAACCCGCGCGAGCCAAAGGTGCTCTACAACATTGGGCAGGCTTATTCAAGGACAAAGCAGTATGACAAGGCAGTCAGATACTTCGAGGAGGCACTTGCAATAACAGGTCCCGAGAAACTGCATCCCTCTGCTATGAGGGATATGGGCTCATCATTCCTTATGATAGGAAAATTCGACAAGGGAGAATATTGGCTGGAAAAGGCACTCGAACACAATCCAAGAGACCTTCTCGCCCTATCCGACCTCGGGGTGCTGTATTTCAGAACAGGGAGACCAGAACTCTCCGAAAAGATGCTTACAAGAGCTCTCGAAATAAACCCAAGACATCCGCTGGCACTGCGAAACCTCGGAACACTCTACTACAAGTCGGGTGATAAACAGAAGGCTCTGGAATACCTCAAGAGGTATCTCAATCTTTATCCGAGAGCATCCGATGCGGAGAAGATACGAAAGGCAGTCCAAAAACTCGAGGCAGGGGAAACTGAAAAACCGTAAAGGCATCTGGCTCGTTCTTATCCTCTGTATAACAGCGGCACTCTACATCAACACATTCGATAACGACTACACCAACTGGGATGATATCAATCTTATCCTGAAGAGTTCCAAGGTCGGAGTGCTATCGGCAGAGAGAATTGCAAAGATATTCAGCATAAGGGTTGGCTCGACATACCAGCCAATCCGAGACTTCTCATACTCTATCGACCATACCATATTCGGAGCAAGATATCTTCTATTCGGTCTGCATCTGCATAACCTGCTGTTGTACCTCGTAATCATCTTCCTCCTGTATAAGTGCCTCTTCAGGATACTGCATTCCGAGAAGCTCGCCCTCCTTGCAACAGGAATATTTGCCGTCCATCCGCTTCATGTGGAATCCGTTACATACCTCGCCGCAAGAAAAGAGGTGCTATTCGGGACATTCTTCCTCCTATCCCTGTATCTTTTCCTCCTCTGGGTGAAAAAGAGAAACAGATGGTTTCTTATCGCCTCATACGGCTCATACATCGTCTCCGTCCTGTCGAAACCTCAGGCAGTGACACTCCCCCTTGTGCTTCTGTTCTACTGGCTCTATTTCAAGAGGGAACGAAGAATATTTCTCGCCCACATCCCTTACTGGATTATAACATTCCCAGGGGTGATATATTTCCTCTTCTTCGCCGGAACCACCTTTCTTAAGGGAAATCTGAGCTACCAGGGGCTTCACCCGTTTATCATCGTTTATAACCTCGCATTCTACATTGGCAAGATGTTCCTCCCTGTCGGGCTTGTGGCAAGATATCAGGAGGCGAGGCTGGTCAGCCTTCCAGCCGGGAAAATCATCCTCGCATTCATCCTGCTTGCTGTGATGGTCTATCTTATAATATATTTCTATAAAAAGAATAAGATTATTTCCTTTTTTATATTATGGTTCTATGTCAACCTGCTGCCGACTATGGGGTTTGTTAAAATCGCCATACAAAAAGCAGACAGATACGCACTCGTCTCATCTGTTGGCTATGCGGTGTGCATCGCCTATCTTATCGGCTGGCTCGCAAAACTTATAAAAAAGCCATCGGCTGTTTATATACTGACAGGCTTCCTCATTGCCTTCTATTCCATACTGACAGTGCAACGAAACGATGTCTGGCAGACTGCGGTAACGGTGTGGGAGGACGCAAACAAAAAGACACCAGGGGACTATCTCATAAGCGTCCAGCTGGGGAATGCCTATATCGCATACGGCAAATTTAAGGAGGCTATTCCACCGCTCTATATCGCATACGATATCGATACGACAGATGAGAATGTACTCGGCAACCTCGTCGCTGCATACGCCGGGATAGAAGAATGCGACTCGGTAATAAAATATGCAAACAAGCTCGAAGAGGTGGTTCCACCTGAAGAAATTGCCCACTACAACAACTACAGCATAGGCGTGTGCTATAGAAAAATCGGGGACATAAAAAATGCCGAAAGGTTCCTGAGAATTGCATCGGCAAAGGAAGAAAATAGCAAAGAACTTGTGGTGGCAAGGGTAGAGCTGGCAAACCTGCTATTCAATACGAGCAGGGAAAAAGAAGCAGTTGATATACTCACTAAACTTTATCAAGAATATCCCGATAACTCAAAAGTGGCAAAAGAACTTGGAATATGCTACTACCAGATGGGTATGAGAGAGCCTGCCGAGAAGTTCTTTGAAAAGTATCTCGAACTGAAACCGGGAGCATCGGACAAAGATAATATCCTGAAAGCAATCGAACAGATGAAAAAAGATAAAAGATGGAAATAGGGGTTTATTGGCATTAACTCATTGCTCCATAAGATATTGGCAGAAAAAAACAGTTGACAAGTGTAAAATTAAATTGCTATAAACTTTAAAAAATAAATGAAAAAACTTCTTGACAAGCGATTTTTTTTTTTTAGAATTGACAGTGAAAGTGAAACAGGTAACCTATGGCGACGGGCTCGGCTACGGCACCAACGAGAGCGGTCGTATCGTTGTGTTCGCCAAGATGATGGGTGTTCGCTGGGAGATTGACCACACATCCTGGACGCCCGGCGATCCGGTCGAAGTGACAGAGGGTGTTACCGAGCGGGTCGTTATGCCGAGAGAGTTCTACTACACAGAGGGTGCAAATACCTCTGAATCTCGCAACAAGTTCCACATCGAGAACACCGGCGGTGCTACCATCGATATGGCTCTCTACTTTGAGGACCCATCGGTCTGGGATGAGCACACACCTGATGCAAGAGACTGGATGCCTTATACTTCTAGTCTTGTCTCAGCTGGACACTATGTTCCTAACCAGGACACGGTTCTCTTTGCTGCAATCTTCACCGACACCACCACAAGTTATGGAGCTAACTACCCATTCTCCGATGAGTATGATATTATGTACAACACAGGCACTGGTGAGTGGACTGGTGAAGCCGATGGAGAAAATGTGCTTCGCGATTCTCTTGCAGACTGCGAGGCAAATCTTACAGCTGGTGGTGGCACATATACTCCTGTGACTGCTGCCAATGCGTATTGGAATGCCGATGCTCAGGGGCTGAAGCTCGTAGCAGAGTATAACCTCGACGAAACAGGCAACGGTGACATTGACGATGAGGATGAGGCTTATCTCTGGCTAATGATGCTAACACCTGTTAGTGCAGGTGACTTCAATCAGCACACATTCCATCTGTGGCTTTCTGCCGAGATCTGGGACACGGATCTTCTCGCACCGACACCGTAAGCCTTACAAATGGGTTACCTATGTGAGGGAAGCCCCCCTTTTGAAGGGGGGCTTTTTTTTGTGGGGTATCTTCTGTGGCAAAATCTATAAAAAAATCTTGACTTTCAAGAGAGAAACCTCTATTATTAAAAACAATAGTCAAAGATAACTATGGCAGGAGATAATATATGGTCTATCGGATTATGGTAGAGAATAGTATCAAGGATGCCATCAGAGGCTATCTCTCTGTTATGGGCGAGGAAAAAGCGAATATATAATAATGAAGAAGAGAGAATGAAAAGATTATTACTTACAGCATTGCTTCTTCTCCTCACCTCAGCCGCTTGGGCAGAGCACGGTTGGCGAAATAGCTACTATGGCGAAGGGCTCGGTTACGGCGCCAACGAGAGCGGGCGTATTGTTGTGTATGCCAAGATGGTCGGCATCCGCTGGGAAATCGACCACACAGCATGGATGCCCGGTAATCTGGACGAGAGCGGAAACATAATAGTATCACCCAGCAGTTTTTATTATACCAGGAACTTAGCCTCCCGTTCAGGTACACAGAGCGACAACAAGTTCAGAATCGAGAACACCGGCGGTATTACAATGGATTTCGGATTCTGGCTGGAGGACCCATCAACCTGGGATGAACATATACCCGATGAGATGGACTGGGTTCCCCTGACCAGCACCGCAGGAAACGCCCCCTGGGAGGATGAAATCCTCTTTGCGGGTATCTTCACCGATGTCACAGAGGATTTCGGCGGAATGCCCACAAGCGAGCAGTTCGACATCGAGTATGACGAAGCAAGCGGCTCAATGGCAGGCTCCTCCAACGACAATGTCCCTGAGACAGAGCTTGCAGGAGACTACAAAGAGGCAACAACCATTTACTATTATCCGAAGGTCAGCACCGACGGTTACTGGAACGCCGACACCGAGGGGCTGAAACTTGTAGCTGAAACCAATCGTGACCGAAACGGCTCCGGGGACCTCCACGACGATGACGAGGTCCTGCTCTGGCTCTTGATGCTCACTCCAGCATCTTCAACCGACTTCACACCGCACAGATTCCACCTATGGTTCGGCGCTGAAATCTGGGATACCGACACAAGGCTAATACCATAATGTTCAAAGTTTAAGGAAAATTGAAAAAGCCCTTGACTTTTAAGGAGAAGCGTCTTACCATTTAAAGGAAAGTATAAAGCTGTCCTCGGAGGGACTTGAAGGAGGAGGGATATATAATGAGGAAATTTGTCTCTATTCTATTTTTTCTGGGGCTAACCACCCGGAGCCTTTTCTCGCTGGGCGTTGGTATGGAACCTGTGATAATCGATATAGGCGGTATAACACCCGGCACGAGCTACAATCTGGAGGCCGACGCAGGCATCTTGATAAACCTCCTCGGAGATAAGGCAAGCGTTCTCGGGTATGAGCTTGAGATATCATCCCCGAAATCTGTATTCAAAGGTTTCTTGCCTCTGCCCGACCCTGAATGGATAAAACTTCCTCGCGATACCATAACCGTTATGCCACAGGACACAGGGAAGCTCAATATGGTCATAAGTATCCCTGATAGCGAGGGTTACTACAACCAGGCGTGGATGTTCAAGGTAACGGCAAAGGCATATCCCGGCGGGTTTGGGAAAGAGACAGCTCTGAAGGGAACAGGAATGGGCATAAGGCTTGCCGTCTCATCATACTATATAATCGAGACTGCACCAAAGCCAGAACCTGAGCTTCCACCGGATGGCGTCATCGCCGTGGCACCGAGCAAACTATACACAACCTGCAAGCTCGGGGGAGAGGTTGAAAAAGAGATTACCATATTCAACAACGATACCATCCCGAGGGAGTTCACACTCGTTAGCTTCGTCCCGCCGCCAGCCGACACTCTATCATACAATTTCAGGATTGAGCCATCAGAACCGAGAAACTTCTATCCAGAGGATGCTTCCTGGGTGGTCCCAAAGAAGAGAAGATTCCTTTTGATATTCAAGAAACCGCCCAAAATTACACTTGCTCCAGGGGAGTCGGTTTCGTATCCTGTAAAGATTCATCTACCTGATGATAAAGAGCTTCTGAGCAACAACTGGGAGGTTCTCCTGTTTCTCGTTCCAAAAGGAGAGGCACGCTTAAGAAGATTCGTTCGAGTGATCATTACACCGGAAGAATGAAGAGAGTAATTGCTTCTGTTTTTATATTTTTTGTTATGGCAGGAAGAGTTTTTCCTTTCGAGATGGGGGTAGTTCCTTTGAGCTACGAGGTAGATAGTGTATATCCAGGTGATGTGGTGCAGCTTGAACCGCCTCTCTCTGTTATCAACAAGAACCCATCTCCTGCCAGTTTTTCTCTCAGGGTAAAAAGAGCGCCTGGGGATTTCTTTTTCGACTATATCCCGGATGAGAGCTGGGTTAGCTTCGATGAGACAACATTCGTCGTGCCAGCAAAATCCACCAGGTCTATCAATATCTACCTTTCTATACCACCAGAGGAAGAATACTTTAATCGGCACTATCGCTTTATGATACGGACAGGGGGAAGAGGAACTGTATCAGCCGGATTTGGCACAATTATCAGCATCTCTACAGCATCAAACGAGATGGCAGTATCCTGCCCGAAGAGGCTCTGCTGTTCCCCGGGAGAGATACTCTTCGCTCCCGGCGAAACGAAGAAGAGGTTCATCGTTATGAACAACGACCCCCGGCAGTCGGTGAAGATAAAGTTCTCCTGGTCAACCGATATTTCCAACCCGCAAACCTCCCCCCTGCCGGAAGGAATATATGTCTGTGATAATATAATGTTCTGGCAGCTTCCTGTCGATAATATATTTTTAGAGAAACTGGAAAAAAAGGAGCTTTACCTTGTTATAGAAAATCAGTTTTCTCTTGCAGAGAAAGGCTATCTTATTATTAGTAACAGGAATAGTTCGAGCTTTATCACAGTGATGAAAGAGAAGGAATAGTTATGAATAAGAGACTAACATTCATTTTGCTTGCGTTGCTGGTTATCATCCTCTTTTCCTGGGGGGTTGCCCTCCCTCAAAGCTCATACACCGGATCAGGCAGGGTATATGTCTTTACCAGGATGAAGGGACCGAGTTTTTCCATATCGAACACCGTCTGGTATCCGGGATATATAAGGGAAGTCGCCGGCGAGTGGACGGGCATTACACCATCGGACACAGTTTGCATTATGGCGGATTCAGAGGCAATAGTACTGGAGAACACAGGAGGGATTACCCTTGACTTCGCTCTCGTGGTCTATCCCTCCCTGCACTGGATGCCAAACGAGTTCTCCGATGATGCAGATGAGGATGTATTTGTGCTCAACGCACTCGTGGGCGATGTAACCTCCACCAGACCAACGGATGATGATTTCCTGGTAGGCGTCCTGACATTTCTAACAATGATGGATACAGAGATAACCTCCAACAGATACTATAACCCCTCCTGGAGCACAGTGCCCGGCATAAGAGCAAACGGTCTTCACCTCATGGCAAACCCTCCCTCTTCCTCCGTCACCGGAACAAACAAGGTGAAAATCTGGCTGAGGTTCCATGCACCAACAAGAACAACCGCATGGGACATAAGACAGACCATTATGGTTGAGCTCACTGCACTCCCTGTCTGGTTATAAAAAAAACTTGACATACATTTACATCTCGTGTATCTTGGTTTTGGGAATGGAGAGATGAAGAGGTTCGGTTCTTTGACAATAGCTTTTCTGCTCCTCTTCGTGAAGGGGACACTATGCTTTGAGGTCGAGCTCTCCCCTTCGGTCATTATCCTTCAGGATGTCCGTCCAGGCAAAAAAACCCGGCCAAAGGAAGCTATCATCGTCCGGAACCTTACCAAAAACGACACATACATACGAGCATACCCGGTCTCCATTGGGGGAACAAGATACTACGAGCCACTCCCCGATAGCTCCTGGATAAGAGTAAAACACAGGACAACTGTCCTGAGGGGAGAAAAGGAAGAGAGAATAAAGTTCGTGCTCAAGTTTCCAGATGAGGAGCAACTCTTCAACAGAAGTTTTCTGGGGGGGATTGCCGTCGAGGTCTCGGATTCAAGCAGAATATTCAAACTTGTAGGAGTGGTGAAACTCTTTATCGAGACCGAATCTTCATTGCTTCTGCCACTCCCAAACAGGATTACAGTAAAAAATGTGCGAATTTTTCAATTTTTACTTGAAAATTCAACTAAAGATACTATAATATATAAGTTGGATATAAACCATCCTATGGATGCAAAGGAAGTAAGGCGAACTCCTGGATGTCAGCTGTTTCCAGATGGGTGGAAGCTGAGGCTGGAGAAGGATGTTTATTCTCTTTCTCCCGGTGAGAGAAGGTTTGTAAGGGGACAATTGAACCTTCCTCAGCAGGAAAGGAGAAAAGGGTGTTATGAGAAGATTCTATTTGTGGAGGCAGGTGAAAAAAGGGGGTTCGTTCGAATAGTGATTGACTTTTAATCAATAAGGAGGTTGTGATGAAAAGAGTAGGCTGGGTTTGGGTTTTATTGCTGGTGATTCTCCTGGCGGTTTCACCCGCACTTGCCCAAGAAAAATCGCTCAAGGGTTCTTTAAATCTTGAGGAAGAGAAAAAGGCAGATGAGTTACCCGCACTGAACCAACTTGCTCCTATCAAAGGGGCGAAGGAGACCCCAGGTGTCACCGGGCTCAGACCCGAGGGCGCCAGAGCTATAAGCACATCACCCGAGAGGAGAACTCCTCCTCGAAAGGAGGAGAGGAATGCGAGGCTTACAAGGTCGTTAGCACCAAGGAGGACTCCGAGAGAGACCCTCTCCCCGCTGGACTATTCAGAGGACATTTACATCTATGTCACGATGCTACCATCGGAGCGTCCTCGTCCTCCAGAGAATATATGGATTAACGATGCGAGGCTCGAGCCTGACGACTACATAGCGCTCAAGATGTCCAGCTATGTTATGGAAGCTGATGGATACTTCGTCTACAGGGACACGATGCCGATATTTAACATAGACCAATGCACACCGAGTATCAGGATTGCTGCGTTCTCCGGTGCTCTGGACTTCACCGATAACCTTGATGACCCAAGAGCAGAGGCATTGGGTCCTGGTATCGCCGACACCGCCGTTAACTGGTTCTATGTGATAACCTCCTACAAGGTTGATGTTGTATCGGGGGATACCATTCAGAGTTACGCTCCATCCAACTGTGTAGGTGAATTCGACTTCAGGGTCTATGATAACTACCCTACAAGGAGTTCCTATAACTGGATTACCTATGTGGTGGACGGGCTCGGTCTTGGCACGGATACCAGTTCTGTCAACTTTGGGAAGAAATTGAGTGAGGCTCTGGGCGGTGGAGTTTATCTTGTGATGGAGTTCAATGCAGCCACACAGACCTGGTCCACCCTTGCAGAATCAACATTTGTACCATTTCCTACTCCACACTGGGAGTGGATAGGAACCGGTTATGTCCATCTCGGATACCCGTATATGTTCTCCGGGCAGAATTTCCCTGGGACACTCCTCTCCTTCGACAAGATATGTTATCTGCCGAACCATGAGGGAAATGAGCCACACTGGCAGCTGTATCATCATACCGACAGAACGAGCTACAACTGGATATCGCTTCCATTCCAGGAGCAGTTCCTCACCAGCATCACAACAGGGGTGGAGCTACTTCAGGATATTATAGTAGCTGGGGGTTATGACCCGGAAACCGATGGTGATGTGGCTCCCTCGCTTATGAGATGGAACGCTCTTTCTCAGGGGTATGTCTCTGTTGCCGAGTGGTTGTTCATCCCGTTCCCAACGCCGCACTATGAATGGACAAACCATGAGAATGTCAAGGCAGGGTATCCATATCTCGTGAAGATGGGAGCAACAATTGAATCCTGGCCAATGTAAATCAAATATAAGGAGGAAGAAAAAAATGAAGATTAAGATGATGAGAATTGGATTGGTTGCACTGGTACTGCTTATTTCGGCGGTGGTAGGAGCTTTTGCCATGCCCGCTGCACCCGGTGGAGCAAGTGGGTGGGTTGAGCCCATTCACTTCTATTACTATGACCATCTGGGAGGTTTCCTTACTCCTTTCTCCGAAAGTGTTGACCCATCTCCTGGTGAGGAAAGATACCCCCCCGATGACTGCCACCAGCTGGGTATCTACTTTGAGGCGTGGCTCTCATACGACTCCTCGGGCACATGGTTTGTCACCGACACAATGAACCCCTGGTATGGGGAAGGTTTCGATGTGGTTGACATAGAGGGTTATGTTTGTGTGTACATACCACTCGGGAATTTCTACAGAAATGGGACCCCTATCCGTAACACCTCCGGAACCGAGCCAGGCGACACCTTACATGTTTGCACCTGGGTCAGGGCAAGCGATAACCCAGCTATCGTTGGTGATTCCAGCTGTGTCGATACTGTGCTGACATCACTCCCGCCGTATAGCACAATAATTGTGAACCTCATAGCTACAGGGATAGAAGAGAAGACCGACCTGCCAAAGGAGTTCTCGCTCTCGCAGAACTATCCGAACCCGTTCAACCCGACAACGGCTATAAAATACACTCTGCCAAAGGATACAGATGTGAAACTCGAGGTGACCAATATTCTTGGACAGAGGGTAAAGGTGCTCATCAACAGGCGTGAAAAGGCAGGCTACAAGGAGGTTATCTGGGATGGAACCGACAGTGAAGGAAAGCCTGTTGCATCGGGTGTATACTTTTACACCATCAAGGCGGGGAATTTCAAGGCAAAGAAGAGAATGGTGCTTCTGAAATAAGCTGTCACACCCGGAAGGAGATAAGAGCCACTCACATATTGTGGGTGGCTTTTTTTTATTGACAAGGAAACTGAGATGTTTAGATTATGTAGTTAGAAATCTGGAACCAAACAGAAAGGAGAGCTATAAATGGTCTACTATTTTAATAAGGGCGGACCGCTCATGTGGGTTCTTCTGGGACTTCTGGTGGTTGGCATCGTCATTGCGATTGTAAAGTTCATTATCCTTACGCTGGCATCGATAAACTCGGAGAAGTTCTTGAACAAGATCCTCTCCCTTTTAAAGGCAAACAAGGTTGAGGATGCTCTGAAGATATGTGAGAAAACACGAGGACCTGTTTCGGCTGTTTTTCATGCTGGTATTTCCCGACTCGACAAGGGGCTGGAAGCGGCGGAGCGTGCGATGGAGAATGCAGCAGCCATAGAGGTAGCCTTTTTAGAGAGTGGTCTGATATGGCTTTCTACCATCGTCTCCGTGGCACCGATGATAGGTTTCCTTGGAACGGTTCAGGGTATGATTGTCGCCTTCGAGCAGATTGCCAGGTCAAACGATATCATCCCATCCGAGGTGGCAGGCGGTATTTCAACAGCTCTTCTAACAACATTCGGCGGACTAACCGTTGCAATCCCGCTCCAGATAATTTACAACTACTTCGTCCAACGGATAGACAAGATGGTGGTCGACACAGAGGATTCTGCCAATAACCTCGTGGAGAGCCTGCTCGAGATGAAGCTGATAAAGAAGAAAGCGGAGTAAGGCATGGAATTTGGAAATGTAAAACGGCACATCACCCCCACTATCGAGATACCAACGGCAAGCCTCGGTGATATCGTATTTCTGCTGCTCATATTCTTTCTTGTCACCACGAGCCTCAACGCCGAGAAAGGGATAGGGCTTACCCTCCCTCCACCGGGAGAAGAGGTCGAGGTTAGTTCCAAGAATATCCTGAATGTATATGTGAACGCTGCGGGAAAGATACTTGTCAAAGGAGAGATTGTCGAGCTGGGGAACCTCGAGCAAGTTATAAGAGAGAACATATCCCGGAACCCGAGGCTCATAATATCACTCAAGACAGACAAGAAAGCAAAATACGAGTATATGGTGCGTACCCTCGACAAGATAAAGCTCTCCGGGGCAAAGAAGATATCCTTAGCAGTACCCGAATTCTGACAGGAGAAGCTCTATGAAGTTTAAAGAGAAAGCCAAAGCCGAGGCAAGGATACCAACAGCATCTGTCGCCGACATCGTGTTTCTGCTGCTTATATTCTTTATGGTGGTAACGGTCTTCAAGCAATATCAGGGGTTGAGGGTTCAGCTCCCTGCTGCAAAATCCACGCAGAAGCTCGAGGTAAAGCGCAACATAGTGCACCTCTGGATAGACCGCTCAAACAGGATAAATATAGACGATGTAATAGTATCGATGGGTGAGGTATACCCTGTAATGTATCAAAAGCTCCAGGAAAACCCTGCTGTTATCGTTTCACTTCAGGTGGACAAAGGGGCAGAATACGGCTATGTCGCCCATGTAATGGAGGAGCTCAAGAAAGCCAACGCTCTGAGGGTCAACTTTGCCACGCTCAGCCTCAGCCGGGGGGAAGGGTAAATATGAAGTATGCAGACAAAAGAGCAGACCTCAGGGCACAGGCACCTCTTATTACGAGAAAGGCTCTTGTCATTACACTCGAGCTTCTCCTTCTGGCAAGTCTCGCCTTTGTCCAGACCCGGGTCAAGAAACTCGCTGCACCGCAAGCTCAGGCGACCATACAGGTGGAAGACATTCCCATCACCAAGCAGGAGATAAAGAAACAGAAGCAGGCACCCAAAATCGCCATACCAATTGCCGCAGAGAAGGAGGATGTCCCGGATACGGTGACGATTGACAATACCGAACTCGTCGATACCGGCTATGTTCCTCCTCCACCAAAGGAAGAGGAAGCGATAGACTTTTTTGCTGTCGAGAAAAAGCCTGAAATAATAAAAAAAGTTGAGCCTGTCTATCCTGAGCTCGCAAGACAGTCGGGAACCGAAGGTGCTGTTCTTCTGGAGATTGTTATTGGGAAGAACGGCTCCGTGGAATCTGCCAGGGTTATACAGGCGCGCCCCAAGGGGGTATTCGAGGATGCCGCAATCACCGCTGTCAAACAGTGGAAATTCTCACCTGCTATGCAAAGAGATAGACCGGTCAGGGTAAAGATGCAGATACCCATAAAGTTCACCTTAAAGTAAAATGCTTCTCCTACATCTTCACAAAGACAGAAGGCGGTTTATTTGCCGCTTTCTTCTATTTTTAGAGGGAGAAAAATGAGAAAT
>NATO01000127.1 GCA_002085385.1 candidate division Zixibacteria bacterium 4484_93 | reverse complement strand
GAGGCTTTCCCTGCTGATGGGTATCTTATTCAGGATAAGTTCGAGTTTGTCCCTGACAGGGTGGTGGTCTCGGGTCCAAGGAGCATTGTGAGAAAGCTTAAGTTTGTTGAGACGCTCCCCGAGACCCTCTCCGGGCTTTCCTCTACGGTGAGTTTTGCCATTGGGTTAAAGAAGGTGGGCGAGCGGGTGAGCATTACCCCAGATAAGGTGATTGCCAGAGTGGATGTGAAGAGGGGACTTGAGAAGAGGATAAGTGATATCCCATTACATATCCGTACGGATAAGGCTCTGGATGTTGAGCCCGACACAGGGTATGTTTCTGCCGTTTTCTGGGGAGTAAAAGAGAGGATTGAAGAGCTGACTCTGGACGATGTTGGTGCCTTCGCTGAGATAACGAGAGCTATTGCCGATAGTATGGATTCTGTGCCTGTGGTGGTGGTTGGACCGAAGGGTGTCAGGTGCCTCGGCACAAGTCCCGAGTATATCCATTTCAAGAAGAGATAATGCTTGTCCTCGGTATAGAAACATCCTGCGATGAGACCTCCGCTGCGGTCTTCAGGGATAAGATGCTCGTCTCCAATATAGTTTATTCCCAGAGTGTGCACAGGGAATATGGTGGAGTTGTGCCGGAGCTGGCGTCGAGAGCCCATATCAGACGCATTATCCCCGTTGTCGACGAGGCTATCTCCGAGGCAGGTGTCTCTCTTGCCGATATAGATATTATCGGTGCCACCGTTGGTCCGGGGCTTGTTGGCTCGCTTCTGGTGGGACTGACATTCGCCAAGACACTCTGCTTTGCCCTCGACATCCCGTTTGTCGGAGTGAACCATATCGAGGCACACATATTCTCCTCACTCATCTACGAGGATATTTTGACCCCCGCACTCGCTCTGGTGGTCTCTGGTGGGCATACGGAGTTGCATCTTATACCGGAGTTCGGTGTGTATCACCTGCTCGGCAGAACGAGAGACGACGCGGCTGGCGAGTGCCTCGATAAGACATCGAAGTTCCTTGGACTCGGCTACCCGGGGGGACCGGTGATAGATAAGATTGCGAGAGAAGGTGACCCGAACAGGTTCTCCTTCCCGAGGGCAATGCTCGAGAGTGGCGACCTCGATTTTTCCTTCTCCGGAATAAAAACATCGGTTATAGACTTTTTCACATCCAGCGGTGAGGATTTTGTGCGTTCGAACCTTCCGGATATACTCGCTGGGGTTCAGGAGGCTGTGGTCGATTCACTTGTCGAGAAGCTGAAGCAGGCTCATAAAATTTATCCTGTATCCGATATTATAGTTGTTGGTGGTGTGGCGGCGAACAGCCGTTTGAGAGAAAAGCTTGCCCATTTTTGTGAGAGGAGAGGTGTGAAGGCTCATATTCCACCTGTCTCGCTCTGCACGGACAATGCTGCTATGGTTGCTCGCCTTGCAATTTTTCTATTCGAGCGGAACGGGAGCAGCCCGTTGTCTATCTCGGCTGTCCCAGGGCTCGACATTATACAGAAAGGAGACTGATGGAAGAGGAAATCTTTGAGGAGCTCAGACGGTTTGACCTCGATTTAATCCACGATTCGCTTCAGTTTCTTGCCAAGGGGTTTGCATCTTCGCTTCCCGACAAGGTGGAGGAGACGCTCTCTCTTGCAAGGAAGATAGCAGGTTTCGAGAGTTTTCAGCAATTTGCCAGCTCGGACCCTGAGAATGCCAGCTATGAGCTGTTGTCTTCCCTGCTCGGTACCATCTCACGCTGGAATAAGCTGACAGACTTTATTCCCGATATCGTTGTCGTCAGACGTTATCTCGCGGAGGTTAAAATCCCCGAGGATGAAGGCACTCTTTATTTTGACAGGATTACCCTCCAGAACCAGCTCGAACTTGAGAGTATAATCAATATCCCGTCTATTGCGCCGAGTGTGATTTCTGGCTTTGCCAAATTTCTGGAGAACTATTCTGCCCGGTATACCGATTTCCACGAGAGGTATCACGAGGAGTGCAGGGCTCTCTTGGAGAAGCTGGAATCGGAGGCAGGGGAGAAGCTTTCTGCACTCGGCTATCTGATGAAGATAAAGGGGTTCGAGGAGGCGGATGAACTGGAATATCTGAAAAGTAATTATCAGCATCTTGAGTCTGCCCTCTCTCCCTGCACGGAGGATGTAGCGCAGCATATAAAGTATTTTCCGTGTTGCTTTTCCTGCAGGGTTCGCCTCGGCGATAAGCCACCCTCCTATCAGGTGAAGAAGTTTCTCAAGAAGCTCGACTCGAAGCTGCGCTCTATCCTTGCTCGACTTTCAAAAGGAATGGTAAAGAGGGTACTCGAAAACACGGAGGAGAGCTCCATCCAGCGGTTTGTCAATGCGGTTAGTGTGTCCGACCTGAATTCACTGCCGACAATCCTCTCCGATGAACTGATAAACCTTGTGAACAATATCCTTGAGTCGGAAACAGCATCCGGATGTGTCCTGCTCCTCTCGGAGATAGCAGAACATTTCCCCGAAATAACGCAGAAGAACAAGCAGGAATTCATCGACTATATCGCAGAAAGGATAGAGGAACTTCTTGCCGAGAATAAGAGTGTTCGGCTCATCGACGACTATGGCTCGCCTTGTTGAAAGTCGGGTTTTCGTTTCACCGGCAGCTTCCATTCCCTACGATTGAAGATAAATATGACGCCGAGGACAAGCAGCAGGAAGTCTGCACTCCACATAGCAACAGCAGGAGATATAATTCCCCTGTCAGCCAGTTCCTCACCCCCTATAAGAAAAGCCCAATATATGACAAAGAATCCGATGCTTGCTGCGACACCAATCGATAGTCCACCTCGCCTCGCCCAGACACCTATGGGCGCACCGATGAGAATGAAAAAGAAACAGGCAAAGGGGAGGGAGTATTTTTTGTGTATCTCCACGAGTAGTTTCCTTATGTTGTATTCGTATGTCTGGATTCTGTTGACCTCCCTGTGGATTCGTGCAAGATATCCTATGTTTTTTGTGATGAGCCGTGTTTTTATTGTCCTACCTCTACCTCTCCTTGTTGGATGAAAAAGCTCGCCGAACGCCTCATCGATTATACTGTCTAATTCGGTGTGTGCCTGCTCATTCATAGGAGAGAATGTCTCTATCCTCAAGAGCATCTCCGATATGGAAAGCTCCCTGTCGCCTTTCCTGACCGATGATGGGGATATTTCTCTGTCAGGAGCTCTGAGCCGAAATGTCTGATGCTCGAACTCAATTCTCGTATAACTTTTCGTGCTTCTCTCATCCACCTCGTGGATCTCACCGTCGATGAAGCCTGTCGCGATTGTCGTATATTGTGACATTCTTTACCTCAGACATCCTGTGATTGATTTCTCCAACCTTCAGCAGGAAGCCGGGGAAATCCTTGACAACGACATTCGGCTTGATAGATAGGGTAGGGCGTTTGTGGACAAGCTGCCTGGTTAAGAGCTTTGCTCTATAGTTAGCCTTTGGCAGGACAAGGTCGCCGAAGAACATCATCGCTACCGTCAGGATTCCGCCAACAACGATGGCAGGGTAGACTATCCTCCAGAGCGGTATCCCGTTTGACTTCATCGCGACAACCTCCGTGTCGCCGGAGAGCCTGCCGAACGCCATAACAGACGCCACAAGTGTAGCCATCGGAACGGCAAGAGCCACCATCCAGCTTATGTTGAGGAAAAAGAGTTGAAAAACGGTCCCCGGCTGGACACCCTTTTCGATAATCATATCGAGGACATCTATTACAAAATCCATAAGCATAACGAACATAAGGATGGCAAATGCGAGAAAGAATGGGGCTATATGCTCGGAGATTACATATTTATCGATTATCTTCATACTGTCAGAGGTTGTTCAGAATGTCATCCAGCTCGTCGAGGGTTTTGGGGATGACCTCTCTTGCCTTGCTTCCCTCATGTGGTCCAACAATCCCTGCCGACTCCAGCTGGTCGATGAGGCTTGCAGCCCTTGTGTAGCCGACCCTGAGCTTCCTCTGGAGGAATGATGAGGAGCCCTGCTGATACATAACCACAATCTTTGCAGCCTCCTCGAATAGCTCATCCCGAACGAGCTCCCTTGCCTGGCGTTCCTCGAGCTCCTTAAGCTGTATCTGTGGGTATGGATTGGGGAATTTTTTTATGTATTCGACCAACCGTTCCGTTTCCTCTGTGGAGATGTAAGAGCCGTGCACCCTCACAGGTTCTGCCCTCCAGGGTGGCAGGAAAAGCATATCGCCCGAGCCGAGAAGCACCTCGGCACCGTTCATATCGATTATGGTCCGTGAGTCTATCTTTGAGCGGGTTTTGAACGCAATTCTTGCCGGGAAATTCGCCTTTATGAGACCCGTTATCACATCCACCGATGGACGCTGGGTGGCGACTATCAGGTGTATTCCAACTGCGCGAGCCATCTGCGCCAGCCTCGTGATGTTCTCCTCCACCTCGGCAGCACCACGAACCATAAGGTCTGCCAGCTCATCGATGACCACGACGATAAACGGCAGTGGCTCCTCGGATTTCTTGTTATACTCACCGAGGTTCCTCACACTCAGTTTCTCGAGTGCTCGATAGCGGGAATCCATCTCGTCCGTTGCGATTATCTCCCTTATATGAACCGTCTCACGGCTGTCGTTTGGTATCTCGATACCGACAACATCCTTTCCTGGTACCGGAGCAAGTATCCTGACCGAGCGTGCCTTGAGTGCCAGAGCCAGGTCGTCCTCGAGTGAGATTATCCTGGATACCTTTATACCCTCATCGGGCTTGAGCTCAAACCGTGTGACGACAGGACCTGGGATAATCCTTTTCACCTCTCCTGTGACATTGAAACTGGTAAGTTTGTCAACGAGCAGTTTTGCTTTGCTCGCCAGCTCATCATCGGAGACGGATACCCTCTCCAGCGGAAGCTCGAGCAGAGTTACAGGCGGTGGCTGGAATCCGCAGGTCTCAGCTACCTGAACAGAAGGTTCCTCCAGCTCGTTGGGAGTTTCTGTCTTTTCTTCGATGGAAGCAGATTCCTTTTCTTCTATTCCGTGAGGCTTTGGAACGGCAGGTTGCTCTTCCTCTTTCTTTCCCTCTTCCGCAGTGGTTTCTGGAGCGGCAGATTCGAGCTCCTCGATAGCCTTCTTTCTCAGGATAGCAGGAGGCTTGAATTCCTCTACTTCTTCCTCTACTTTTGGAGGTGGGATAAGCCTCTCCCCAGGTCTCAGCTCACCATAGCTCTCTGACTTCTGAAACCGTCGGAACTTCTCCTCCTGACTTCTCTTGTATTCCTCTATCAACTCCTGACGCTTCTTCTCCTGCTCACTGTCCACCTTCGATTTCCTTTCCTTCAGGTGAGCGGGTAATTTCTCTCTGTGAGGGAAAACGGATGCAATGTCGAGCCCGGTAGCGATGGTCAGGACGAGAAGTAGAACCGCCCCCACAACAAAGTAAGCACCGATGGAGCCGAACCAGTTCCCCGCAAGCTGCGCAAGACTGCTCCCCAGAGAGCCTGCAATTGAATTCTCCCCCGATTTGATGGGAAGCGAAACCAAAGTTGCCAGAAGAATGTATGATATCAGGATGAAAACGGTTATCTTGAATGTGCGGAGACCGTTTTTGCCCGTTATTCTGTTTATCCCCCATATCACGAGAATGAGCGTCAAAAGCAGGGAGAGATATCCTGTTTTTCTGATGAGAAACCTGGCAAGATACGCACCTGCTAC
>NATO01000031.1 GCA_002085385.1 candidate division Zixibacteria bacterium 4484_93 | reverse complement strand
GGTTCGACAGGACCCTCAACGAGCCTCAGAGCACGAGCAACGAGCTCACGAGCCTGTCTGGTAAGGGCAAATGCACGCTCGAACTCCTCATCCTCCAGCGACTCTCGGGCATTTCCCTGAATCTCGACTGCTCGTTCGAACATAGCCTGTGCGTCCTCATTGTCGGATTCCGTTATCACAGGTTCAGCCCTCTCGATGAGCCTATCGGTCTCCCGAACAGCGCGAGCCGCCATCTCCGGTGTTACCCTGCCGTGGTGTCCGCCCTCAAGAAGCGTAACCACCCTGCGAACCATCTCGCGAGCCTGCATCGTTAGACGAAGAGCCATCCTGCAGTTGCCATCCTCGAGCATTTCGGTTGCCCGACCCTGCATATCGTTCGCACGCTCGAATATCTCGTGAACCATCCGCACATCTGACTCCTCAACTCGAGGAGCAACTTCATCGATGAGCCTCTGCGTTACCCCGAGCTGTTCCTCCGCCTCACTACAGACATCAGGCGGGTCAGCATAGGCAAATCCGACAAGCAGGAAAGCAAACACAACCGACAAAAGAACCAACCGCTTCATCTTACACCTCCTTTTTAAGTTTTCAAGCGTCCACCAAGCAAACAGCACAAACCGTGCCAAAATGTAGAATAAGTTTTTTTCCACTTTGTATTAAAGAAGTTAGAAGATTTAGCTGTAAATTTCTTGTGGATATTGTCGGATAAAAACTGTACCATATGGGACAGGTGGTGTACTTATAGGGACAGGTGTGCTTTCAGGGTGGAGAGAAACTCTTCTGGATTATCCGGTTTCACCCGGAGCAATTGCTTATCTGTGAGGATGGATATAGAGTTATCTTCCTGTAGTTCGGTTGAGCGGATGCTCGAGTATAGGACAGTTTTCTTTCCGATGGATTTCCTGATTACGAGTTTCTCGGTGCCCAGGCTGTATGAGCGGTCGAGTCGAATGTAGTTGTAGAGCATAAGTGCGATATACAGTGCAAAGCTGGCAAGCCTTATTGTTGGAACTGTTATGGTGAGGAAAAGAGCGAACAGTACCCCTGTCAGGATGATGGCTACTGAGACAAAGAGAACCTGGTCATGGAAGGAGAAGTATGCCCAGAACCTCTTATTTAAATCCTCTGTCTCTTTCATATCCTTTGATAAGCTCCCTCATTTTTTTCATTATATCGTTTATGGAGACCCGTATTTGCTCCATCGTGTCTCTGTCTCTTATTGTTACGGTGTTATCCTTGAGTGTTTGTGAGTCGACGGTTATACAGAACGGGGTTCCCAGTTCGTCCATCCGGCGGTAGCGTCTCCCGATGGAGCCGGACTCATCGTAGAAGGGGTAAGCAAATTCCCTCGAATTCTCTGTAATCTTTTTTGCAATGTCTGGCATACCCTCCCGTTTGACGAGCGGGAAGACCCCCATAGTAAGCGGTGCAATCTTCGGGTGGAACTTGAGAACAACACGTTCAGGCTCCTCCTCATAAGCATCGAGCAGGAGAACGAGGATTGTCCTGTCGACCCCACCTGATGTCTCGACTATGTGCGGTGTATAGCGACGCTTGTTCTGGGTGTCGAAGTATGAGAGCTCTTTGCCAGAGAAGTATGAGTGCTGTTTTAGGTCGAAATCTCCTCGGTTGTGGATACCCTCGACCTCCTTCCAACCAAAAGGGAAACGATATTCGATATCCACCGCCCTTTTTGCATAGTGGGCAAGCTCATCTTTCCTATGCTCGCGGAATCGGAGGTTGTCCGCTCTTATGCCGAGGGAAATATACCAGTTCATACGTTTCTGTTTCCAGTATTCGAACATCTCTTCGGACTGCTCAGGTGGGATAAAATACTGCATCTCCATCTGCTCGAACTCTCTTGTCCGGAAGGTGAAGTTTCCGGGTGATATCTCGTTTCTGAAAGCCTTGCCTATCTGTGCGACACCGAACGGTGGCTTTGCCCTTGCCGATTGAATGATGTTCAAAAAGTTGACATATATCCCCTGTGCCGTTTCCGGGCGAAGATATATTGTGGACGCCTCATCCTCGACAGCTCCTATATGCGTTTTGAACATCAGGTTGAACAATCTCGGTTTGGTGAGTTCTCCGCCGCAGTCGGGGCAGACAGGGCTGGTTAGTGTGTCCTGCTTGAAACGGTGATGGCAGTTCTTGCACTCCACGAGTGGGTCGGTGAAGTTCTCGGTATGCCCCGATGCACGCCAGACATCCGGATGCATAAGTATTGCCGAGTCGAAGCCAACTATGTTCGGATGTAGCTGGGTCATCTCCCGCCACCAGATATACTTGATATTCCTCTTCAGAAGAACACCGTATGGACCATAGTCCCAGCAGCTGTTTATACCACCATATATCTCACTCGATTGGAATATGTATCCTCTTCTCTTGCAGAGCGAAATAACTTTATCCATTAGTTCACCTGTCGGCTTTTGCATATCCGTCCTCTCTAATATTTCACCGCTATCGTTGCTGTGAAAAACGGGTTTCTTGCATCGCTCGGGCAGAACATCTGCCAGATATATATACCCGGTAACACGAGCTTACCTTCCTTATCTTTGCCGTCCCAGCGCTCGTTGTTGTGGATGGTTGTTATGAGGTTCCCTTCCCTGTCGAATATCTTGACCAGAGTGTTTAAGTCCGGTGTGAAACTGACATAGTCGTTATATCCGTCACCGTTCGGGGTAATTATGCGAGTCGAACTCTTTGCAGGATAGGGGCATTCCTCCGGGCAGACATAAGCTATCTGTCTGACAGAGATATTGTCTGTCGAGTCGCAGTCATCTGCGGTGGGAAAGACCTCCACCTTGCTTGTTAGCTGGTCAAAATCCTGGCAGGTTATTGCTGTCGGCTCACGGACAAAAAATATCTTCTCTTCGCCCGGAAGGATTGAGTCTGTGTGGAATGTGTGAGATATTTCCCCGCCGATGATTCCTATCTCCACAAACTCCTGGCTGACTTCCACATCGTAGGCTGGGGTATCGCCTGTGTTAAAGATGTGGATGAGCAGGGTTACCGTATCCATTGTGGACAGTCTTGCTCCGTGTGTGCCGGACAGCTCCTGTCTTATGGAGAGGTCGTAGCAGTTCGAATCAACCCCGCAGATGGTTGTAAGGAACGCGTGATTATCGGAGTATGTTCTCTCGAGACTGTCGGAGATAATAGTTGCCACATCGAAGAAACTATCAGGTAAAGAGTATGAGTGTATCGTGGTAGACAGAACGATTGAGTCCATCTGGCCGGGGATAAGTGCTGGAATCTCCCAGACGATAGAGCCTCCCGCAGAATCGATTATCGAATATGACGAGGAAATGCCTGTTATCTCTATATTTCCGCCAAGGTTCTCACTCAAAAGTATATCTTCCACAGGAGTTTCACCGTTGTTTCCAAAATGAATGGTGTAGCTGATAACAGCTGTCTCATCGCAGCCGTAGGAGAACTCGGATTTGCTTACCCAGAGGTTGGGAATGAATGTTGGTAGTGTATCCTTGCAGAATGTGGTGTTATCGGTGAAGCTTTCGAACTCGGTGTGGTTGTAGAGAAACGCATTTGCCCGGAGGGTTATGCAGTTGGTGCCCGAGGATGTCGGGTCTGGAAGGGAGGCTACATCGATATTTGCCAGAATCGAGACCGAGAAGCTCTCACCTGAGGGGATTCGCGGGATGGAAAATATGTAGGTATTATCCGTATGTTCCACAGGATAGACACCGGAGGATAATATGGGGGTCTCGTCGTAAGGGCGGAGTATGTAGTAGTCGGGCAACTGAACGATAAGCGTGCAGGATGAAGCCTCCGTGTCTCCACTGTTCGAGCTGATGATGATATACTCGAGCGGGAAGAGTGAGTTCGTATCGCCGACCGTGTATCTGTCGCGGGGACCGACAAGCTCCGACGGGTCGGTGTAGATTCTGACACCGAGCGCCTGAGAACTCACACCTCCGGAGGTTGCAATTGGAATGGAAATAATTGCAAGGATAATGAAAATATTCCTCATAATATATCATCCTATTTCAGGAGTACAGCCTTTTTAGCGATTCGTATAGGACCGGATACAAACTCAACGATATAGACTCCTGATGTCGATTTGTCTGCATGCCAGATAGCCGAACTTTTTCCCTTAAACGATGCGACTTCCCTTCCCGTTATATCGTATATTCTAAAATTTCCGGGGGAATCTGCCCTCATACGAACGGATGAGTTGAACGGGTTCGGGAAAATGGAAATCGAAATATCCTTCGGTGAGAGTGAGGTTCTACTCACCGCGGATGTGTCTCCTCGTGCCTCGTCGGTGGCGGAGCTGATTGTTTCGAGAGCCTCGCCGCAGACAAAGGCGAACGATATGGTGTCGGTTTCTCCGCCTGCCGGGATATCGTTCAAAGGGATAACGGAGTACACGGCACAATCTGTATCCGAGATAGAGCTATCCCAGGTGGGGGATGTGATGAGCTCGAGGATATCCTCGGGGGAGTTCCCCTTTGCATACCAGTTGTTGAAATTTCCGAAGAGAACAGGGAGGGTATCGGTGAGTATAGCGAACCCAGTCCAGATGGAGAAGGTAGAGTCATACTCGTATAGAAGTAACCTTGTTGAGTCCAGTCCGCAGTAGTCGTTGTCGAAGTCGTATGCAGGGATGTCGGCGTCGTAGAAGAAAAGCAGTTTTCCACCTGTTAGATTCTCATCCGAATTGTTGGAAAGCAGTATATTCAGTCTTATCCAGTGCTCGTTTGACTTGCAGGATAATACTCTCTGGTAGATGGTAATGCCGATGGTTGTATCCTGAAATGAGAATGAGGATGTAGCCGATGTGGAATCCTCGGATGCGTCGAGAGAATCCATTGTGGAAAATGTTCCAGAGGATAGTTCTCCCTCGTCGTTTGCCTGTCCGAAAGCGATATCTTCGGGAAATTCTTCAAAGTAGAGAGCGAAGAATGCCCGCCAGAGATTGTCGGTGGAGGAGGTTCCGAGATTGTGATAGACAAATCCGCCTGGTAGATAATCATCCACGCGGAGTGAGGTTGCCCCGGTATTGTGCAGGAAAAGTGTCTGAGGAGAGGCAAGAGGTTTTATGGTAGGTGAAAGAAAAACCCCACCAAGAATGAGTATGATGGGGACTGTTTTGCGTAAAGAAAGCATCGGAACTAATAGCACGCTTTTATCCTCTTGAAGAACTCGTCAGCCTCTTCTTTGGTCACCTTGCCGTCAGCGAGCATCTCCTTGACATACGGGATAAGGGTCGCGTCAGCCTTTGCTTTTCCATCGTATATCGCTTCCTTGAACTCCTGTAAGGTCCGCTTTGCCTTTTCTTTGTCGTAATCCTTGGGGAGATGTTCAACAAGATATGAGTTGAGGAATGCAAAGGCTGTCTCTATCTGTTCCTTCTTCTTCTCGATAGCTCGGTTGGAGGCTTGGTGTTTGATTAAAAAGAATACCCCTATACCCACAGCAATGAGGAGAATTATTATGAGGAGCAGAAGCAGTATTTTCCCCTGCTGTTTCTTCATTCTTTTTCCTCTGTTTTCTCTTCTTCGGGGGTGGTTTCAGCTTCTGCCTCTGGTTCCGGAGATGGTTCTTCCTTGGGAGTGGCTTTGGTTTTCTTCTTGGTAGTGGTTTTTCCCTTTTTGGTTTTCTTTTTGGATTTTTCTTCTGGTTTCTCCTCGCCGGGGACGATTTCGAATATTGCCATTTCTGCCCCATCGCCGAGCCGCCTGCCGAGTCTGAGTATCCTTGTGTATCCGCCTTTCCGGGGAGCATCTTTGAACATAGGTGCAACCTCATTGAGCAGTATGAAAGCAGAACGTTCATCCCTGAGACTGCTTATAATATTCCGTTTATTGGCAAGGGTTGGCTCTATCGCCAGGGAGATGAGTTTGTCTGCCAGAGGTTTTGCTGCTTTCGCCTTCTGGAGTGTGGTTTTCACTCGTTTGTAGCGAAATAGGGAACCAACGAGGTTCGCCAGCATCGCCCGCCTATGAGGAGCTTTTCGCCCCAGTTTTGGTATCTTTTTCCCGTGTCTCATAGCTTGCTCCTGACCGTTTTTTTGTATAATCTGATATATCCATTCCGAAAGAAAGCCCAAGTTGTGCCAATGTCTCGGTGAGTTCCTGCAACGATTTCTTCCCGAAGTTCTTATACCGTATCATTTCCTGTTCCGTCTTCTGGATGAGGTCTCCCAGTGTTCTTATATTTGCCGCTTTGAGGCAGTTGGATGAGCGAACAGAAAGTTCGAGCTCCTCCACCGGTGTCTCGAGCAGCTTGCGCATCCTGATAATATTGGGGTCCTCTTCCTCTTCCTCGATTCCTTCTATCTCTGTCTCTGGCTTGACAAAGAGCTTGAAATGGTTGTTCAGTATATGAGCTGCCATACCAACGGCGTCCTCGGGAGAGATGCTTCCGTCGGTAGTCACCTCGAGGAGCAGCTTGTCGTAATCCGTTTTCTGCCTGACCCTGGCGGGAAGTACATAAAACACAACGCTTTTGATGGGAGTAAATATCGAGTCCACCGGGATGACGCCAATGGGGTCCTTGGTTCTACGGTTCTCCTCAGCAAGGGCATACCCCTTACCTATCCCCATTTCAAACTCCATAACAAGCTTCCGTTTGGATGTTATCGTGCATATCTTGTGCTCCGGGTTAATTATCTCAAGCCCCGGTGGGGTTTGTATCTCACCTGCTAATACCTCTCCCTCTTTTTCCACCTCGAGCCTGAGGGTGGGAAGGGTATCGGATGTGAAGCGGAACCTTATCCCCTTTATATTCAGTATGATTTCGGGGACATCCTCGAGAACCCCATCGATAGTAGAAAACTCATGGAGGACTCCATCTATTCGTACGCTTGTTATAGCGACTCCCTGAACAGATGATAGGATAACCCTTCTCAAGGCGTTTCCTATGGTAGTGCCGTATCCCTTCTCCAGAGGTTCGAGGATGAATCTGCCAAAGTTTGGATTATCTGCGGAGGTCTCCTTGACCACTCCCTTTGGCATCTGCATAGGTTTCCATTTCATACAAAATTCCCCCTTTTATTTTTAGTCTAACGGGAGTAAAACTCGACTATCAGCTGTTCGTTGAGAGGAACGGGTATCTGGTCTCGCGTGGGGATAGTGAGCAGTTTTCCCTCAAGTTTGGCTTTATCTATCTGGAGCCAGGAAAGTTCCTCAACCCTTCCAGCTTTGCTCAGGTTGTGGTGTATTATCTCCACTCCTCTGGACTTCTCCTTGACCTTGACCACATCGCCTACTTTGAGAATATACGATGGGATATTGACTATCTTCCCGTTGACAGTGAAATGTCTGTGACCAACGAGTTGCCTCGCAGCTGCTCTTGATGGTGCGAACCCGCATCGGAAGACAAAATTGTCGAGTCGTCTTTCAAGGAGAGCAAGGAGATTCTCGCCTGTTTTTCCAGGGAGACGCTCTGCTCTATGGAAGAATATCTTAAACTGTCTCTCGGATAACCCATAGTATTTTCTTATCTTCTGCTTTTCCCTGAGTCTAATTCCGAAATCCGACATCTTCCCGGCAAATTTTATGTGTCTGTCCCCGGGTGGGTAGCCTTTGTCATTGAATGGGCAGTGGTCGGAGAAGCATTTATCTCCTTTGAGGAAGAGCTTGGTTCCTTCTTTCCGGCAGATTCGGCATCTTGGTCCTGTATATCTTCCCATATATGTTTCCTCCTTAGACCCTTCTTTTTCTCTTGGGGCGGCACCCGTTATGTGGAATGGGTGTAATATCCTTGATTTTCAAGACATTCAGCCCTGCGCTCTGGAGTGAGCGGATGGCAGCTTCTCTGCCTGAGCCGGGACCCTTGACCACGACATCCACCTTCTTGACTCCCATGTTTATTGCTTCTCTGGCTACTTTCTGGGCAGCAAGTTGGGCAGCGTAAGGTGTGGATTTTTTGCTTCCCTTATATCCGATTGTTCCGCCGGAGCTCCAGGCTATAATATTCCCAGCACGGTCGCTCAGGGCAATTATCGTATTATTGAAGCTTGCCTTTATGTGTGCCACAGCGTAGTCATCAGCCCTTCGGCTGAGCCTTTTTGTTCCAGCACTGCCGCCTCTCTGTCTTGCCAAACTATTCCCTCCTTATTTCTTCCTTTTGGTGCCAATGGTCTTGCCTGGACCCTTTCTTGTTCTCGCATTGGTCTGGGTTCTCTGACCGCGAACGGGCAATCCCCTCTTGTGGCGGATTCCCCGATAGCAATTGATATCGATGAGTCGCTTGATGTTCATTGCAATTTCTGTTCGTAGCATACCCTCAACCTTGTAGTTGTTTTCTATCTCTTGTCGGATGCGGGTAATCTCCTCATCTGTCAGCTCGGACACATGCTTTTTCGGGTCAACTCCCGTGGATGAAAGTATCTTCTCGGAGGAGGAGAACCCTATCCCAAAGATGTGGGTCAGTGCTACTCTAATCCTCTTGTTCTTTGGTAAATCGATGCCAGCGATACGAGCCATTCCAAGCTCTCCTTATTTTCCTTGTCTTTGTTTGTGTTTTGGGTTCTTGCAGATAACATACACCGTTCCGCGCCGCTTAACAATCTTACATTTGGCACAAATCTTCTTTACACTTGCACGAACCTTCATTATATCTCCTCCATCTACTTATATCTATACACAATCCTGCCTTTTGTCAGGTCGTATGGTGAAAGCTCAATTCTCACCTTGTCGCCGGGCAGGATGTGTATATAGTGCATTCTCATCTTGCCGGATACATATCCCAGGACAATGTGTCCGCTGTCGAGCTTCACGCGGAATGTGGTATTGGGCAGAGCCTCGACGACCACTCCGTCAACTGCTATGGCGTCCTTCCTGGGCATATCCTTTCAGTCTCTTCTCGTTTCATTTACACCTGTATTCAACTATCTAAGGTCGGTTAGTATCATCGGTCCCTCGGACAGGACAGCAATTGTATGCTCAAAGTGAGCCGCAAGTGAGCCGTCCCTGGTTACGATTGTCCAGCCATCGTCTGCCTCCTCCACATGCCAGTCGCCCTCCGTTACCATCGGTTCAATCGCTATGACCATTCCCTCCTTGAGCGGTCTATCGCCGTTCTGGGAGACGAAGTTTGGAATCTGTGGGTCCTCGTGCAGGTTTCTTCCGACACCGTGCCCAACGAGGTCTCTAACGACGCCAAACCCTTTTTCCTCAACTGTTGCCTGGACTGCTCGTGAGATGTCCGATATCCTGTTCCCGACCCTTGCTGCCTCTATTCCGTTAAAAAGAGCCTTTCTTGTTGTCTTAAGAAGTTCCTCTGCCCGTGCAGATGCAGGTTTTCCGACGATGTAGCTCTTTGCTGCGTCCGAGTAATAGCCGTTTTTCAGGACACCGAGGTCTATCGATACTAAATCTCCCTCCTTGATAACCCGTTTGCTGGGTATCCCATGCACTACCTCCTCGTTAATAGATGTGCAGATTGCCCCCTGGAACCCCTTATATCCCTTGAAAGCAGGATACCCTCCATGCTTGCGTATGATATGTTCTGCTACCTCGGCGAGGTGGAGCGTGGTTACCCCTGGCTTCAACACCCCCTCGATGCTAAAGAGTGCTTGGGCGAGAATCTTCCCTGCCTCGCGAATTAGCTCTATCTCTCTTCTTGACTTATACCAGACCAATTTATCCTCTCAAGGATCCTGTTAGAAACTGTATCGATTTCGCCGTCGGTGCTAACCGTCAGGAATTCGGGGCGGTTTCGATAGTAGTTTAATAACTCCAAATTATTTTTTCGATAGATGTTGAGACGGTGCCTGACCACATCCTCGTTATCATCGTCGCGGTGAACAAGTTCAGTCCCATCATCGTCGCAGAGTTTGTCCCTTTTTGGGGGGAGCGAAACGAGATTATAAATCCTTCCACAGGTGGGGCAGACCAGCCTGTTCTTCAGTCGCTCGATGATAACCTCATCCTCGATGTCACAGTTAATCACATAGTCGAGTTTCCTGTTCAGTTTTTTAGAGAGCTCATCCAACTTTTTAGCCTG
>NATO01000126.1 GCA_002085385.1 candidate division Zixibacteria bacterium 4484_93 | reverse complement strand
TGGTAAGCAGCTCTTTTCCTGCGTGCATCCGTATGAGATAGACCCCGGTTGGGAGGGCATTCGGTTCCCAGATTATTATATTCCCTCCGGAGGAGATGCAAACAGCCTTCTCATCGACCTTTTCCCCGTTAATGTTGAATATCTCGAGACCTGCTTTAGTTTCCTCTGGTGAGAAAACGCTTATTTGGCAGGATGAATTGAATGGGTTTGGCGAGATGCTTAAAGAGAAGTTCGGTTTCCCTTCTGGTTCGGTTATCCCTGTCGGTGGCAGGAGAGAGAACCTCACCCATTCGCTCTCGAGTGTTCCCTCCCAGAACGGTGTTTCCCCGGCGATATTATATCCCGATATGTAGCAAGCCTTTGCATTATACTCTCCATAGACTGTATCGAAATCGAAATTGTTGAACAGTTCAAAATCAGCGGTTATCGTTTCCCCTGTCGATATGGGAATGGTTTCTGGTATCCCGGGCGCCACGGGATAGGTCGGCAGGACCGTATCCCCCAGTGGAGAGATAATGATAAAATACAGGTTGGCAAAGATGATGGTCGGCTCATCTATATACAGTAGCGAATCGACGAGGGAGGTGAGTTTTGTTGTCGAGAAGATGCTGTCTCCGAAGTAATAACTTGTGGAATCGAGGGAGAATGTAAGGGAAAGTTCCTCCGTCTCCTCCTGCCAGACAAATATATTACCGTGTGAGGATAGTGCAAACAGTTTTCCTGTTGGTTTCTGGATAGCGATATCGACAATCTCCGTCTCTGTCAGGCTATCGTTGAACTCGCTCCAGCTCTCTCCTGCATCGGTCGAGCGGAAAACACCGATTGCACCAGAGCAAGCGTATAGAATCTCTGGCTCGTCGGGGGAGATGACGACCTTTCTTGCATCAACTAACGGTGTTGTTGGTGTAATCCAATCACTGCCAGAGTTCGTTGTTCTTACCACACCTCCCCATGTAGCTACATAGGCGACCTCGGGGTCTATTGGCGATGATGTGACGGATAAGGGGGAATAATAATCGAGTGCGAAAGGTTCCTCGAACCTCTCCCACCTTGCCCCGCCATCTGTCGAGCCATATACAAGATACCCAACCGCCCAGATAACCGAGGTGGCTGCTGGCGAAACATCGATATGGAAGAGGTCCCTTTCGCCCTCGGGAATGCCCTCGTTTATCTGGTGGAAATCAGCTCCTGCGTTCGTCGTTTTCACCACTCCCCACTCGGAGGCGATATACCATATAGAAGCTGTATCGGGATTTATCGCGACAAACTTCGGGTGGTAGACCCAGTCGAGGAACTCGAATGAGCCTCCACCATCGGTCGAGAGATACATTGCATCGGAGCGCGTTCCCCAGCCAAACGATGCGACAATCGTATCGGAGCTGTTCGGATAGAAGGCGGCGTGGTTGAAATGCCCGAGTGGTGTGAACCTTTCTCCGCCATCACGGGATATGAAGAGGGTATCTGTCGTGCAGACAGCGAGTATGTTCTCATCAGAGTTGGAGAGCACGAGGTGATGCGATGCCCGATGCACCGAGCCGACAGATTCCCATGCGGAATACAACGGCAGGGAAAATACCAGAAGAATTGTCGATAAAATAATAAATATCTTCATATAACCTCACCTCCATTTTTGCCGGCGGTCGGAGTCGAACCGACACGGATTTAACATCCGCTGGATTTTGAGTCCAGTGCGTCTACCTGTTTCGCCACGCCGGCAAGATGCTTGAAACTTGTCAAATACTAACCCTTCTTTTAAGGTAAATCTTGCTGCTTATTTGTCAAGTTTCGAGTTTAAAATAAGATGCCCCCGATATATTTTCTCTCGGGGGCAGATTTTACCGGAAGTGAGCAGGAGATTAGTACATTCCACCCATATTTGGTGGCACAGCAGGAGCAGGCTTCTCCTTCTCAGGGATTTCGACGACCCCTGCCTCCGTCGTGATAAGTAAGCTCGCGATTGAAACAGCGTTCTCCACCGCTGTTCTTGTCACCTTTGTCGGGTCGGTGACGCCGGCTTTCATCAGGTCCTCGAACTCACCTGTTTCGGCGTTAAAGCCGAATGCTCCTTTCCCTTCCTTCACACGGTTGACAACGACAGAACCCTCGGTTCCCGCATTATTGGCTATCTGGCGGAGCGGTTCCTCGAACGCCTTGGTAAGGATAGTTGCAGCGAGCTTCTCGTCACCCTCAAGCTCCATAGATTCAATTGCCGGGATGATGCGTAAGAGCGCCACTCCTCCTCCGGGTACAATCCCCTCCTCGACTGCAGCTCTCGTTGCGTGGAGAGCATCCTCGACACGTGCTTTTTTCTCCTTCATCTCTGTCTCGGTTGAGGCACCGACCTTTATCACTGCAACTCCACCTGCCAGCTTCGCAAGCCTCTCCTGGAGCTTCTCCTTGTCATAATCGGATGTGCTCTTGTCAATCTGAACTTTTATCTCGTTTATTCTACCCTTGATCTGCTCGGTATCGCCAGCTCCCTCCACGATTGTGGTGTTTTCCTTATCGACGGTAATCTTTTTTGCCCTGCCGAGGTCCTCGACCCGTGCGTTCTCGAGCTTAAATCCGAGCTCCTCGGATATTACCTGCCCACCGGTGAGCACGGCAATGTCCTTGAGCATTTCCTTTCTTCTATCACCGAAACCGGGAGCCTTGACTGCACAGACTTTCAGGGTTCCACGGAGCTTGTTGACAACGAGTGTGGCTAAAGCTTCACCCTCAACATCCTCAGCAATAAGGTATCCCCTGTCGAACTGCATTCCCTCAACTACATCGAGCGTGGTTTCCATTCCTTTTGCTTCCTCGACAGTGATGACACCATCCTTGCCAACCTTGTCCATCGCATCGGCGATGAGCTTGCCTATCTGCACATCGTTGTTGGCAGATATTGCACCGACTTGTGCAATCTGGCTGCTATCGGATACCTCGATAGAGAGTTTCTTTAGCTCGTCTCTGAATACATCGAGTGCCTTATCGAGTCCCCGCCTTATCGCCATCGGATTGGCACCGGCGATAACATTCTTTAATCCGAGAAGAAATATCGCCTCGGCAAGCACCGTTGCCGTTGTTGTTCCATCACCTGCGATATCCGATGTCTTCGATGCGACCTCCCTGACAAGCTGTGCACCCATGTTCTCGAACTTATCCTCGAGCTCTATCTCCTTTGCCACCGTCACACCATCCTTGGTGATGGTCGGGCTCCCAAACTTCTTCTCTAAAACTACATTTCTCCCCTTCGGACCGAGCGTTACCTTTACAGCCTTAGCCAGCTTCTCGACGCCCTTCCTCAAGGACTCCCTCGCATACTCCTCATACTTTATCTCCTTGGCTGCCATCTTTCATACCTCCTTTATTGGATAATTGCCAGGATATCGCTGTCGTGCAGAATGAGATACTCTTCGTCATCAATCTTTACCTCAGAGCCTGCATACTTACTGTATATCACGCTGTCTCCAACCTTCACATCAATCGGGATTCTCTTCCCTTCCTCATCCAGCCTGCCAGGACCAACTGCAACAACCTTCCCTCTCTGGGGTTTATCCTTGGCGGTATCAGGAATGATAATTCCGCCCTTCACTTTCTCCTCCTCCTTGAGAGGCTTGAGTATCACCCTGTCTCCAAGTGGCTTCAACTTCATCTTTATACCTCCTTTTTGTTTAACTCTTTATATATCAGAGACTTACCCGCTGTTTTCTGTCAAGTCAAAAACCAATCGGTAAATATATAGATTAATCGAAAAAATGCAACAATTTTTTTTAATTTTTTTCAAATGTTTTTCAGAAGCGGTATTCAGCGAAGATAAGGTTATCCTTCGGGGAGAAGCCGAAGGTTATAGATGAGTTCTTTTCGAGGAGGTGATACATCAGTTTGCTTCCGAGCCATCCGATAGCAGCTCCAGCCACTGCATCGGATGTCCAGTGCTCGCCGAGATATACCCTCGAGATTGCTGTCAGTGTGGCGATGGAGAAGAAGACTCCAGGCATTCCGTATCGGCGGGAGAGGAGTGTCGAGAGAGCGAATGCGGCTGTCGTATGTCCGGAAGGGAGTGAAAGGTTCTCCTGTTTTGTCGAGAAAGGGGAAAAACTGTATGCTCCTCTATCTGCCCAGGGGCGTGCCCGACCGAAAGACGACTTGAGAACCCCCGTAGTAGCCCAGCTGGTGGCAACTCCGATTGCTCCATTCTTGGTGTAGTTTATCTCTTCTTTGTTCAGGATGATGTCGGATAGTGCGGCAGCCGATATAGCTCCGAGGACAAAGCGCTCATCGCCATAGTATGTTATAATATCGAAGAAATCCTCTGCTCCGGGGTTTCTCTGGACGACCTCGTTTATCTGCTCATCGAGGGTGAAGCTCACGGCGAAGATGCAGGCAAATCCAGCGGTCTCGGCAACCCATGAGCAAAAGGCTACCCTTGCCAGAAGGAAAATGAAGATGGATGTGAGAAGGCATCGCCTCATACGGTTATCTTGCGAAGCCGATAGTAAGCAGCAATCCGAGCTCAGAGTAAGAGCGACTCTGCTCCCCGGAGTATTCAAACCCTCCGTAAGGCTCGAACGCGTCGTACAGATTACCGGAGTAACCTTCTGGGAGGTTTTCTGTCCATCGAGAATAGCTCGTCTGGAATCCAAGGGAAAATCTGCCAAACCTCCTTATCGAGCCGAGGTATATCCCGAGCTTGTCCCCGAGGTTTTGCCTCGGAGCAGGCTGGTAAGCAAATCCCCAGAAAACAGGAATCTCACCGAGCCTCTGGGATATTTTGAGCATAAGGTCGATGGTATCCACATATTTGACAGAGTCTGCGGGATAGTCGTTGTAGGTAACATTCATCTCGACAGAGTCAAAAAGCCTTCTGCCAGGATGGAACAGAATACCGGCTGTAATATCTTTCTCGGGGAATAGAAATTCTCTGGCGAGGATTCTCTTTACCGCATCGTCTGCGAGAAGCATCTGATATGTTCCCCCAAGCGAGAGAAAGTCGGTTATATCAGCCCTTGCTCCAATGGACACAGTGGAATTGTTGTATCTGTGTTCTCCGAGGGAATCCACAGGAAAAGCCCCCTGAACCTCGAGCTTCACCCTGTTGACAGCTTTCCCGAAGAGAAGGGAGTATCCTGCACTAACTCCCAGAAAACTGGTTGGCTCGAGGGAAAAAGAGGCTGTCAGGGCGTTCAGGTTTTCGCCATAGTTGAAATATGTGCTCCCAATCTTCTCACCCTGCGTGGAGCCTTGCGTCCCGACAATATCGAGCTTCCGTTCGGTCCTCCTGTCGGAGAGGGTATGATAGTAAAGATGGATTGATGGTTTAACCCCTGATGGGAAAACATAGTATCCCTCGAACGAGATGTTGTAGAACAGATTCCCATCTCCATAATAGACATTGTCTGCTATCTTATCGGAGAACTCGTCATACTCCGGGACAGAGAATTCCTCATACCGCCAGACGAGAGGCAGTCCGAATGATACCCCAAGCCCTGTTGTATCGAGTAGCAGCTGTGAGAAAATCCCTGGGGAGTATGCTTTTGAAACGGGCGCCCCATCCTGGGCAAAAAGCGGAAAGCTCAAAATCAAAAAGAGAAACAGAATGACCGGTTTATTCATTGTGTCTCCTTAAAAATCGTATCCAGCGGAAAGGTAGAACCTTTCCTTATCATCGTTTGCCCTGCCCCACAGGAGCTTGACAGGTCCTATGGGAGTGGAAACCCCAACTCCTGTGCCGATTCCAAATCGGAGGTTGTTCCAGTCGGGTTTGCCCTCTTTTGAATAACAATCCCCTGCTATGACTCCTGAAAAAAGATAGATATTATATGGAAGATTCAGCCTCAAGTCAAGCCCAAACTTCACGATGTTTTCAGCTCGCACATAATCGAAGCGGTATCCCCATAGGATTGTGTAAAGTTGTAATCGCCCTCCGGCAGTCCATAGACGGCTTTGAAATACCAGGTGTGGTATCGTCCTTTCATTGGGAAACGGATGTCATCGTATGTATCGACGATAGAGCGGATGCCGATGCTCTGGAAGCGGCGGAAATGCTCCTTCTGCTTGCCTCTCTTCAGGGTAACAAATGAGAGATTGAACTCCCCGTAAAGTGTGCCGAAGCGGTGTACCTGACTCCCGAGGCGGAAAGAGAGGTACTCTTTCATTGTCAAATGCTGCTCGATTCTGTCCATATGAAAGAGGTCGCACCGCTTTTCACGAATCCCAACCTCCAGGGAGTTATATAATGGCAATTTCCCTATGCGGTCGGATGTGAGTCCGCAAAACCCCCATTTGTCCCTCACTCCATACTTCCCACCAAGCCGAAACCGAAGCATAGCGGCGAGGAAGTCCTCGTTTGAGAACTCAAGAGCTATTTCTTCTCTGGACACATCATCGTATCTGGCAGCGAGCTTCAGCATATTGTGGAGCTTCTCCACCACACGGATTTTTAGCACAACCCCACCTTCTCCCTTCTCAGGATAATAGTAGATATTATCGAATAGCTTTGTTGCATAGAGCGCATCTACCCCCTGCTTTACCTTCCTCTCGTTGTAAATCTCGCCTGTGTGAAACGGGAGGAGTCTCTCGAGTGCCCAGGACCTCGTATGCTCATTCCCCAGAAACTCAATCGCCTCGATTGTTCCCTCATCGATACCGATATAGGCAGTTCCATTGGAAAGCTCCGCTTGACTGACCCTTGCCAGTGTGAACCCCCGCTTGTGGTAAGTGGAAATCAAACTATCAACGAGCGATTGCAGACGAACAAGATTTGCCTCCCTTCCGATGAGGGAGTCTATTAGCGGGTGAAGCTGGACTGTGTCGAGAGCTGTTACTCCGGCTATCTTTATCCTGCGGAGCGTATCGAGCGGAACAAGATGATATGCGATTCTCATTGTATCGGAGAATGTATCGATATCCGCATAGAGTTTGCTGAATTTGCCTGTTTGGTAAAGGGTGTTCAGCCCGTCCTGAATATCGGATAGGGCAGCCCACTTCCCTTGTGATACAAGCGGTGGCGGGTTCTTGTCTGATATGGATTCAACATAGTATCTTCTCTCGTTGTGATGGAGTAGGGTGTGGTGATTATCTCTCAGAACGGAATCGGCACATCTGTATCCTGCCTCTATCAGGGAGTCACAATTGGCAAAGTCGCTTCCGGAGTATTTATCGAGCTCTGGTGCAATGAGGATGTCGGCAAGCCCCCGCTCGTCTCTTTTTGTCCCTTCACTCATAATATCAAGGGTTCTGGTGAGTATATCGATGGGGTTTGAAAGTTCTTTCTGAGAGACCTCTTTGATTGAAACATCGGATGCTATGATAATCTCAGCTCCCAGAGATTCTGCTACCTCCGTTGGTATCGGGGCAAGGAGGCCACCATCCACGAGGTAGAGACTATCAAGAGAAACAGGCGAAAAATACACGGGTAGGGAGATAGACGCCCTTATCGCTTCGGCGAGGTTGCCTGAACCAAACACAATAACCCGCCCGGAAAGTATATCCACCGCCACTGCTCGAAACGGCACAGTAAGGTTATCAAAGTTTCCATCTGCTATCCAGTTGGCTGTGCTGGTCAAGGAGCTTAAGATGTCGAACACTTGCTGGAGAGGGGAGAGTGCCATTGGAAGCTCGGGCGATATTCCGCTAAATCGAAGTGACAGGATATACCTTTCTGTCTCAAGTCTCTGGGTAAGGTACACATCAGAGCGTTTTGGAGAAGGTTTGAAAATTTCTCTCCAATCCAGTGAATGGGCAAATTCCCTCATCTGTTCGGGGGAGTATCCGGTGGCATACAGCCCGCCGATGACCGCTCCCATACTCGTCCCAACAATGAGGTCGGGCTTTATTCCCTGTTCATCGAGAGCCCTCAGAACTCCGATATGCGCAAGTCCTCGGGCACCGCCTCCAGAGAGAACGAAGGCTATTCTCTTACCTGAATGAACTGTTTTATTCAAAAATCCTATCCGTTTCCTGTGGGGAAAAGAAGGCTCCAGCACAAAGGAGAATCCGTTGGATATTATGAGAAAAAGCAGAAAAAAGGGAATAATTTTCTTAGTAAATCTCATTGGACATCTTTAGAAGAGCCTGCTTAGCCTTCATCCGCACAAAGGGTGACGGGTCATGTAGGGCTTGCTTTAATCTATTTGCTACTCGCCAGTTTCCCTGGAAATGTGAGAGTGCATCACAGGCAAATCCCCGTGTTCTGGAGGATGGGTTTTCGAGAAGGGAAAAGATAAGCGGAAGCTCACTCGTATCCCGCATTGCTCCGATTGTCACAACTATGTAAGCTTTGGTAAGCTCATCCTCTATATCGAGATGCGTAGCTCATCCTCTATATCGAGATGCGTATCGAGGGAATCGAGTGCCGCTCGACTATCGAGCCTCGCAAGTGCCCAGGAGGCGGCATATCTCACAGTAAAACATTGGTCGGAGAGGGCAGCGATAAGATGTGGCACCGCCTCATTTCTCTGGAGCATTCCAAGGGAGTATGCAGCATTTTCCCGCACGAGGTATGCGCTGTCTG
>NATO01000030.1 GCA_002085385.1 candidate division Zixibacteria bacterium 4484_93 | reverse complement strand
TACTCTCTGTATGATGTCGAGCTTCTGATAGATGAGGGGGTGTCTGTTGTCACCGTCTGTTGGAACAACTCGAACCGGTTTGCCACATCTGCTGTTGATGCTGCGTCCGGTGAGGACAGAGGTCTTTCTCCGCTGGGTCGGGAGCTTGTGCGCATCCTCAACGACAGGAAGATTATTATTGACTGTTCGCATGCCTCCGATGCTACATTCTTCGATATACTCGATATCTCCGACAAGCCACCTGTTCTCTCCCACTCTGGAGTGAGGCATTTTCGCAATATTCCGAGGAATGCGTCCGATGAGGTTCTTTCAGCCATCGAGTCCACGGGGAGTATAATAGGGATAAATCTTTGCCCCAGCTTCCTCTCGCGTCGGGCAAGGAAGCATATTACGGTTCAGACCGTTGTGGAGCAAATTCTGTATCTTTCCGAGAGATTTTCACCCGATATACTTGCTCTCGGGAGCGACCTCGAAGGGATAAGATATCTTCCATCCGATATGAAAGGTGTCGAGGATATTCCGCTCATCTTCGAGCGGTTATCCGGGAAGATGTCGGAGGAGGCTGTTTCCGGAGTTGCCTTCGATAACTTCTTCCGCTTCTTTACCTCTGTTAGAGAATAGCTTTATCTGCTCCCTGGCTTGACAATGGGAACCCCTTTTTTGCATAGAGGGCAATTGTCGGGTGGGTAGTTTTTTACCTGCACACGGACAGAACTAACGAGTGGAATGTCGAGAGGGTTCTCCTGTGAGCTTCTGTTGACGATGCAGGCTGCCAGGAGCGGTATACTGCCTTTGCTCTTGAGTAGTTCTATTACCTCTTTTGTGGATTTTCCTGTTGTTATGACATCTTCGACAACGAGGAACCGCTCTCCTTCTCTGACAGAGAAGCCTCTGCGTAGTGTCATTTTGCCGTCTTCCCGTTCAGCGAATATCGCCCTTGCTCCGAGCAGTCTTGCCACCTCCTGCCCGATGACAATCCCTCCGATGGCAGGGGATATGACCCCATCGAATTTTGTGGGCGGGAGTTTCTCGGCTACTCCCCTTGCAAGAGCCTCTGCCTTTTCCGGATACTGGAGGGCGAGTGCGCACTGGAAGTAGAAATTGCTATGCAATCCGCTTGAAAGGAGGAAATGCCCCTCGAGCAGGGCGCCTGTCTCATGGAGTATTGCCATTACCTCTTCCTGTGTCATTACTACCTCTCGATTTTGAGGAGGGCAAAGAACGCCTCCTGCGGTATCTGGGCTTTGCCTATCATCTTCATTCGTTTCTTACCTGCCTTCTGCCTCTCGAGCAGTTTGCGCTTCCTCGTTACATCCCCACCGTAGCATTTTGCGGTGACATTCTTACGCAGAGGCTTGACCACCGCGCGAGAGATAACCCGCGAGCCGATTGTCGCCTGTATTACCACCTCGAAAAGCTGCCTCGGGATAAGCTGTTTCAGCTTCGATGCCAGACGCTGACCCCAGATGTAGGATTTCTTCTCGTGGATGATTGTCGATAGTGCATCGACTATCTCGCCGTTTATACGGATGTCGAGCTTCACGAGCTCTGCTTTCCTGAAGCCGATTAGCTCGTAGTCGAGAGAGCCATATCCCCTCGTTACGGATTTGAGCTTATCGAAGAAGTCGAATATTATCTCCGATAGCGGCATCTCGAACCGGATGATGACCCTTGTCGCATCGAGCGTTTCCGTTGTAAGTATCTCACCTCGTCTATTGCGGAGAAGCTGCATTATTGCTCCTATGAACTCGTTCGGCGTGATTATCTCCCCTCGAACAATTGGCTCCTCTATCGATTCGATGAGATGTAAAGCAGGAAGTTCGGTCGGGCTTTCTATGAAAATAGTTTCCCCTGTTTTCAGGTTCACCCTGTATTTGACATTTGGTGCTGTTGCGACGAGGTCGAGCCCGTATTCCCGCTCGAGCCTTTCCTGCGTTACCTCGAGGTGCAGAAGTCCCAGAAAGCCACACCTGAAGCCAAATCCGAGTGCAGTCGATGTCTCCGGCTCGAATATAAGTGATGCGTCATTTAGCTTGAGCTTTGAAAGAGCCTCCCGCAAGCTCTCGAACTCCTCGTTGTTGGCAGGGTAAAATCCGCTGAAGACCATAGGCTTTGCCTCACGATACCCCGGCAAGGGGGATTCTACAGGCTCCTCGGCATCTGTTATCGTATCCCCTATTCTCGTGTGGGCGATATCCTTGATATTTGCCATCAGGTATCCTACCTCTCCTGCCTCCAGGGCATCCGTAGGCTCGTATTTCATACCGAGATACCCGACCTCATCAACCTCGAAGGCGAGCCCGGATGAGAACATAAGAATTTTATCTCCTCTCTTTATCGTCCCGTCGAATACCCGTGTGTAGGGAATGACCCCGCGGTAAGGGTTGTAGATGCTATCGAATATAAGAGCTTTTAGGCGGGAATTGGGGTTGCCTTTGGGTGGAGGAACAACCTCTATTATCCGTTCCAGAAGCCTTTCCACGCCTTCTCCTGTCTTGGCGGAAACGAGCAGTACCTCATCGGGGGATATGCCCAGAAGCTCGGCGAGGCTATCTCTCGTTTCATCTATTCTTGCCGAGCGCAGGTCTATCTTGTTTATCACGGGTATTATCACGAGGTCGTTCTCTAAGGCAAGATAGAGGTTGGAAAGCGTTTGTGCCTCGATTCCCTGTGTGGCGTCGACAAGAAGCACCACGCCCTCACAGGCAGCGAGTGCCCTCGATACCTCGTATGTGAAATCGACATGCCCGGGGGTATCGATAAGGTTGAGCTCGTATCCTCGATATGGGGTAAGCTTCACCGCATGGGATTTTATCGTTATCCCGCGCTCACGCTCGAGTTCCATATCATCCAGAACCTGCTCGACCATACGGGATGGCTCCACCGTGCCTGTTATCTCGAGAACCCTGTCGGCGAGTGTGCTCTTGCCGTGGTCGATGTGGGCAACGATGGAGAAATTCCTAATAGATTCCCTTCTCATATCTAATCCGGCGAGGCCACAGGATTTGTCGCAGATGCTCCAATATCTGTGAGCAGAAGCTCTTCTCCTGTGTCGAGGATGAACCTGTATATCTCCCATCTCCCCGATTTGTCCGAGGCATAAACGAGCTCGTTCCCATCAGGCGACCAGCATGGGGAAGCATAATTTATCCCCTCGTCTATGTCGCTTATCCGGGTTGTATCGCCCGTTGCTATATCCAGTATGTATATTTTGTCTGTGTAATCTATCTCCCTGACAAAGGCGATTGAGTTTCCATCGGGTGAGAAGACAGGGCTTCCTGTATAGCCGGAGTCGTCGAAGAGGAGATGCTCCGCAAGCTCCGGATAGGTGAGATAGTAAATATCGGAGTCAGCCCCGAACACCTTCCTGAAAGCAATCATATCCCCCGAGGGTGAGATATCCGGCTCAAGCTGGGAAAACAGAGAGTGATTGATGCGTTCGACTTCTCCGGTTGAAAGGTTGCAGCTATAAAGTGCGCAGATAATCGGTGAATCCCTGTCGGAAAGGAAGATGATGGTTTCGCCGTCTGGTGTGAAAAGTGGCTTGAAGTCCCTGCCGGATGCTGTGGTAAGCCTTCGTTCCTCTCCCGATGCGATATCCATAACGAAGATGTCCTCGTTGCCCGACTCCTCCCTCGAGAAAGCGATGCTGTTTCCATCAGGGGAGAAGACGCATCCCTGCTCTGTGTATGGCGTGTCGGTCAGTCGGGTCTTCCCTGTACCATCTGCATTGCAGATGAATATGTCATAGTTGGAGATATATGCAATCCTTTGCCCATCAGGGGAAAAGCAGGGTGATATGTCGTTGTAGGGTGAGTCGGTAATCTGTCGGATGTCATCCCCGGTTGAGGAGACGGTGTAGATGTTCATATTCCCACTGGCGGATGACTCGAAGGCAACCGTGTAGACGGTGTCGACTCCCGGACTTGGTGGAGTGAGCCCCTTCTCACAGGAAAGCAGTGAAACAATGCAAGCAAATAACAGGAAACATCTAAAGCTCGAGCTCATCTGATACCTCCTTCATTCCGTTTAAGACTATTTCGATGAACTCTTTCAACGATAATCCGAGTTTTTCGCAGTATCTTATCTGCTCTCTGTTAGCCCCGGCGGCGAACCGTTTCTCCTTGAAACGCTTGAGGATGAATTCTGTGGTAACTCCCTCTAAGCTCTTTGTCGGGTGCATAAGGGCTGAGGCAACGATGAGCCCTGTCAATGGGTCGACAGAGTAGAGAGCTATTTCCATCGGAGTTCTGGGGAAATGCTCAGGGTGTCCCGGGTGGGACACGATAGCATCGAGTATCTTTTCATCGACACCGAGAGGCAGAAGTTTCTCCCTTGTCACAAATCCGTGGCGGGGGAAGTTGTTTTTTGTCTCCTCGTAATCGAGGTCGTGTAGAAGTCCTGCTAACCCCCATATATCGGGCTCTTCGCCAAGCCGCTCGGCGAGGGCACGCATTCCAGCCTCGACAGCGAGCATATGTTTGACAAGGTTCCTGTTCTTTGTAGATTGAACAACGAGGTTGTATGCCTCTCCTCTGGTCATTCTTGCTCCTTCTGGCTTTTGCTCTGGGTTTCGAGCGGTGTCGATATTCTCTGGATGGAGTGCCCTTCGCCGCTTCTTGTGTCGATATCGACAATCACCCCCTCGAAGCGCACACCCGTCTGCGCTGTGGAGAAACGGACAGAAACCCCCTTCAGGAAATGCTCAATCACTGCTTCCTTCTTGACCCCGATGACAGAATCGTGCGGTCCTGTCATACCGGCGTCTGTTATGTATGCCGTTCCATTCGGGAGGATACACTCGTCGGCTGTCTGGATGTGCGTGTGTGTGCCAACCACAGCAGATACTCTGCCATCAAGGAAACAGCCCATTGCCTTCTTCTCTGAGGTTGCCTCCGCATGGAAGTCGACGAAGATAACATTCGTCTTATTTTTTATCTTATGAAGAATGCTGTTCGCCTTCTGAAAAGGGCAATCGATTGGTGGCATAAATACCCTTCCCTGAAGATTTATTATCCCCAGCTGGATGCACTTCTCTGGGAGCTCGATGACGGTGTATCCTTTTCCAGGGACAGTTTCGGGGAAATTTGCCGGCCGCAGGAGATATTCTATATTGTCCAGCTCGTCGTGAATTTCTTGCCTGTCCCAGAAATGATTCCCCGAGGTGATGATGTTCACCCCGTAGGAGATAAGTTTCCTTGCCAGCGGTTTTGTTATGCCGAACCCTCCTGCTATGTTCTCTCCGTTGGCGATGACAAAGTCCACATCGAACCGCTCGGTAATGGAGGGGAGCAGTTTGTGAGTTGCTCGTCTGCCCGGGATGCCGTATATATCCGCGATGAACAAAATCCTCAGGAGATGTTTATTTTGCATAATTCACAGCTCTTGTTTCACGGATAACGGTTACTTTTATCTGCCCGGGGTATTCCATCTCTTCCTGAATCTTCTGTGCTATCTCGGTAGCCAGTTTTTGGGAGTCATTGTCCGACACCTGCATTGGCTCGACCATAACCCTTATCTCTCTTCCTGCTTGAACTGCGTATGCCTTTGCCACTCCATCGAATGAATCTGCCAGGCTCTCCAGTTTTTCGAGCCGCTTTATGTAGTTCTCGAATGTTTCCCTTCTTGCGCCCGGGCGTGCACCGGAGATGGCGTCGGCAGCCTGCACAAGAACGGTATAGAGAGATGTTACCTCAACATCCTCGTGGTGAGCAGCTATGGCGTTCAGGACGACCTCATTCTCCCCGTATTTTTTGGCGAGTTCGTATCCGAGTTGTGTATGTGTTCCCTCTGTCCCCTTGTCGATTGCCTTGCCGATGTCGTGCAGGAGCCCTGCTCTTTTTGCGAGGGTAGTGTCGAGGTCGAGTTCGGTTGCCATAAATCCTGCAAGCTGTGCGACCTCACGGGAGTGTTCCAGCACATTCTGCCCGTAGCTTGTCCTGAAGCGAAGTCTCCCAAGTAGCTTTATAATCTCTGGATGAAGATTGTGGATTCCGAGTTCAAATGCAACCTGCTCACCGCTTTCTTGGATGAGAACCTCGACCTCCTTCTCCGATTTCTTGACCACCTCCTCTATGCGAGATGGATGAATCCTGCCGTCGAGCACGAGCTTCTCGAGCGAAATCCTTGCAATTTCCCTTCGAATGGGGTCGTATGCAGAGAGTATCACCGCCTCCGGTGTATCATCGACTATGATATCGACACCGGTTGCCACCTCGAAGGCTCGGATATTTCTTCCTTCCCGCCCGATGATGCGCCCCTTCATCTCATCGTTCGGGAGCGGCACGACAGAGACACTGGATTCGATAGTGTGGTCGGCTGCGACCCTCTGAATAGCCTGTGTGATGATGTTCTTCGCCTCTTTTTCTGCTTCCTTCTCCGCCTTCTCCTTTATCTCTTTGACCCGGGCTGCCGCCTCTGCTCGGGCTTTTGACTCGAGATTCTCCATAAGAATGCGCTTTGCTTCCTCCTCCGTCAGCCTTGCTATCTGCTCGAGCTGCTTGTTCTGTTTCTCTATTAACTTCTCTATCTCCCGTTCCCTCGAGCGCAGCATCATCTCCTTGTTCTTAATGGCTCGCTCCGCCGACTGCAGTTCTTTCTCCTTCTGGTGCAGAAGAGATGCCCTTTTGCTGATGCTCTCTTCCTTGTCGTAGAGTTTCTTCTCGAGCCTCTCGAGCTTTGCCCTCTGAGCCTGTGTCTGGTGTTCAAAATCTGACTTGGCATTCAACCATTCGGTGCGCGCCTTGAGCTCCAGTTCCTTTTTCTTTATCTCAATCTCTTTGTCCGTCTCTTTGAGAATTTGGGAGGCTTTTTCGGCTGCGTCTGTAATCTTCTTTTTGGCAAGAGCTCGGCTCAAAAGATACCCAACAACAAGCCCTATGAGCCCGGCAAGGAGAAATACCAAAATGGAGAGCCCTATCGGTAAAGCGTTCATGATTCCTCCTTTTTGAGGGGAGGTCACAAGCCGGATGGTGGGTTACTGTTCGGTGAGTGCCTGGGAGAGTTTCTGGTGGAGTTTTTTCAGCTTTTCCGTGTCCTCGAAACTTGCGAGTTCGAGTTTTTTACGCTCCTGGAAGAGCTCATCCGCTATGTTAAGAGCGGTAAGAATTGCAAGCTTGGCGGGTGGAATGCCCGTGTTCTGACTCGATATCTCTCTGAACTTGGCGTCCACATACCTTGCGATATCAAAGGCATAATCCTCATCCACAGAACTCGCAAGAAGATACTCTCTGCCGCCAATATTTATGACGATCGTGCGCTTTGGATTACCCACTTTTCCAGTGAAGACCTCTCAATCTATGTTAAAGTTACTCACCAATGTGACGTTCAATCTTGTCCTTCAGCTCCTCCAGACGTTTCTTTATCTCCCTTTCCCTGCTCTCTGAGATATCCGGTATCTGGGAAAGCTTGAGGTTTAGAGAACTATTTTCTTCCCTCAAATGTCCTATCTCGTCCGTTAGCTGCTGAATCTTTGACTCGAGCTCGCTTATATTCCCGAGTAAATCCTGTTTCTCCTGAGTTAGACGGTTTATCTTGTTTATCGCCTTGTCAACCTGCTCCTCTAAAAGGTCAAGATACTCTATACCCATAACTATCTCCTTTCTATAAAACTACCCATTTATAATAATATTATATCAAATCTTGCAAGATGCAAATGTTTTTTACATTTTATTGTTGGATTTCGGTAGAAAACCTGCGTTTCTTTTCAATAAGCTTTTCAAGTTTTTGGGATAGGAAGCTGTTGTCAGACACAGGCTCGAGTTCCACATCGAACAGCTCTTTGAACCCTTCGGCGAGTGCATTTGCAATCTCGTTAAATGTGGGAATGTATCCGAGAGCCTCTTTTATTGTCGACGGTTGCACTTCCCCTGTTTTGATGCTATCCCAGGATTTCTCGTCGTAGTCGGTGAGTATCGAGCCATGCTGAAGAAGGGCTTTATGGGTTCTCCTCTGTGCTGAGCCGACCAGCTTCCTGCCGAATAGTGTTATCTCGTATCGGCTTGTGCTGGCAAAGCAGGAAACATTGTGCTCATACCCCGACTTGCCGCGGGAGAGTTCTGCCGGCACGCCGAGTGAGATAAGCCCTTTTATGAGTGCTCGGGAGATGAGACGGTAGCTTTCTATCGTGGAGAGGGTGGTTATCGGGTGTCCTGGCGGGAAGATGGTGGAGTAGGTTATCTCATCCTTGTGCAGGACTGCCCTGCCGCCTGTCGGACGACGGACAATCTGATACCCAAAGGATAGAATCTTTTGTGTATCTACCCCCTCTGTGTCCTGGAGCATACCGATGGAGACACAGGGCGGCTTCCAGCTATAAAATCTCAGGAAGGTATCGCCTGTTTCCCTTGCTATCCCGATGAGCATCTCATCGAGCGCCATATGGAAGAACCCGTCCCGAGCAGGTGAGAGGATAAGCTTCCATCGATTGTCCATCACAAGATATTCCTGAGCTTTCCGGCGAGCCAGTCACCCAGCTCCTCAGGTTTTCCTCGTTGTATCTCTCCCTGAGTGTGCCTTTGTGGTGTGAATATTTTTATAACCTGTGTGGGTGAGCCAGCGAGCCCGACTGTCTCTTCCGGGAGGCTGAGGCTCTTTGCATCCAGATGCTCTATTTTCTCCTTCTTTGCACGCAGCTTCCCGCGCAGGGATGGCAGCCGTGGCTCCCTGTCGAGCTTGGTAACACTCAAAAGGACAGGCAACCTTGCCTCTATCTCGATTCTACCCTTATCTGTCATACGAAGGGCAAGTAGATTGCCATCTCTTATCTCCATCACATCACGGACGAATGTCACCTGCCCTATATTCATACTCTCCGCAATTCCCGGTCCAACCTGTGCTGTGTCACCATCGGTTGCCTGCTTGCCAACAAATATTACATCTGCTCCACCGATATATCTTATCGCAGCAACAAGCGTCCTTGAGGTGGCAAGTGTATCTGCACCTGCAAAAGATTTATCTGTTATCAGATATGCTCTGTCAACACCAACTGATATTGTTTCCCGAAGTGCCTCCTCTGCCTGAGGCGGTCCCATCGAGATGCTTATCACCTCGCCGCCAAATTTATCCCTCAAGGATAGGGCAAGCTCAACTGCATACATATCGAACGGGTTAACAACCGATTCCACACCCTCACGAACAAGCGTGTTGGTCTCAGGGTTTATCCTAACATCGGTTGTGTCCGGAACCTGCTTGATGCAAACTATATACCTCATATTTCCCTTTATATTTCAATATAAAATCCATCATAGGAAATAATAATGTTATCTTCCTCTTTCCAACTCTTGTTATTTGGCGGTATGTGTGTAATGACGATGTGTGAGAACGGGTGGAATTTCAGGAAGAATCCGAGTTCTTCTCTTTTTGTGTGCATTCCCTCCACAATAAGAAGTTCCCCTCCTGTGCCTGCTGCTTCTGTTATGTCCTCGACGGCGGCGAGGTCGGCAGAGTAGACAGCTGTTTTCCCATTTGCTTCAATCCTGAAGCAGAACGATTCCATAAGGTTTGCCGGATGCAGATGCCCGAGCGGAAAATATTTTTTTAGATGTTTTGTCGGATAGGCGGAGACGGTAATTGCTTCGTCGGAGAGGAGAGGGTTTTTGAGTATCGGGAAGAACCTTGTCTCGAATCCGAGCGTCTCTTTGAACAGATACCCCATCTCGAGCATCCGCTTGAAGGTTGTTATCCCCTCCTCGGGAATGAACACCGAGAGGGGGGAGCTTCTCTTCTCGAGATGCATCGTTTGTATGAGAAGCGGGAAGCCGCCCCAGTGGTCGGGGTGAAGATGTGAGATGAAGATAGCCTCGAGAGAAGAGGGTTTCTTTTCGATGGAATATAGCTTTTTTGTCACGCCGTCGCCTGCATCGAAGAGATACATCTTCCTGTCCGTCTCCAGCAGATGCGATGCAGGTGACCTTTCAGCTGTTATCTTCCCTGCTCCGCTTCCAAGAACAGTCCATCTCATAGCGGTTTCCGATTTTTAAAATATTCGACCGTTTCGGCAAGTCCCTTGTCGAATGAGATTCTGGGGCTCCAGCCGAGTGTTCTTTTTGCCATCCTACTATCGAGGCAGCTCCTTGTTATCTCACCTGGAATAGGTGGAGCATATCTTGGCTCTTTTTTGTATCCTGTTAGCTC
>NATO01000029.1 GCA_002085385.1 candidate division Zixibacteria bacterium 4484_93 | reverse complement strand
ACCCGTTGCAAGCCCTCGAATGTCAGTTCTGTTTCTGGCTCCTCAATATCGAGGCATAGCTCGATTGCCTCACGAATACGAGGTATTAGCTCTTCCATAGTCTTTGCCTGTGTATAACAACTCCTGAGCGCAGGCACAGTCGCAATCAAATAACCACCTTCATCTCGCTCTATTAAGACACTGAAATGATATTTGCGCATTTTCCCTCCATATACTTGTTCATTTTCTACTTTTTAATAATATACAATAATCCTCGAAAAGTCCAAATATAATGCAATGTTATTATTCAATCTAACTCGTCCCGAGTCGGCTGTCTTTTCACCCTACAATCTCAAAGAACACATCCTCCAGCTCGCCTGTTCCGTTTGTAATCTCGGCAAGCGTTCCCTTGCGGTAGATTTTCCCTCGGTGTATTATACCTATCCTGTCGCAGAGCTTCTCCGCCTCGTCCATAATGTGTGTGCTGAATATTATACATTTTCCCTCGGCGCGTAGCTCTTTTATGAAATCCAAGAGCGTCTTTGCGATAATCACATCCAGTCCGATTGTCGGCTCGTCAAATACAAGTGTCGGCGGGTTATGCACGATTGTCCGAAGGATATTCACCTTCTGCTTGTTCCCCGATGACAGCTTCGAGCAGAATGTATTGGCGTATTCCGTCAGCTCGAACCGCTCGAACAGCTCGTCGATTCTCCTGTCCGATTCGGTTTTGTCCATTCCGTATAGTTCGGCGAAATATTCGACCATCTCCCTTGCTGTCAGGCGTCTGTATAGCCCCGTATCACTGGATAGGAAGCCGATATGCCTTCTGACCTCCTCGGGGTTTTTCTGGGTATCGAACCCATCGATAGCAACCGTTCCCTCGGTCGGTTTAAGTACTGTCGATATTACCCGGAGTGTTGTCGTCTTGCCTGCGCCGTTCGGTCCGAGAAGCCCGAATATCTCTCCCTGCCCGACCTTGAAACTTATCCCATCGACCGCTCGCACAACCTCGCCTTTCGAGGTGTAAAAATACTTCTTGAGGTTTTCAACCTGTATCATATCTCTTCCCCGATAAATCTCTTCAGCGAGTAGTCCTTTCCGATGAGATGATAATTCCTGTATTCGCCAAGCCTCGTTCCGAGCAGATTTTCGATAGCCGAGAGCAATCTGATGGAGAATTTCATATGCTTATGCTTTACCCTCGGGTTCTCGGTGACTGTCCAGTTCTTTGCCGCAATCCTATCTTTCATAACGGCAGGATGAGTTCCTTTGAAGTCGGCAAGATACTTAAGCGAACCATACTCGAACGGTGTTGCCTTCTGCTTTCCGGGATATTTCTCCTCGATGTATTCCTTACTGTGGTGGAGCGAATCGAGTGCAACAGATTTCCTCTTCATAGTAACAGGTTCCCTCACCCAGCCGTAGTGATATACCTCAGCGGGTATGAGGATAGTATGCATCTTTCTCCCGTGGATGCGGAAGCTCTGGGCGGATTTCCACGAGTGCACCCCGATTCCGTTTCTCACCACCCGGATTTCCCTCCTATACCAGTTGTGAGCCTTCTGATACTTGAAATAATCTCCCCAGAAATGCTTGTATGATAACAGAAATCCCTCGACATCTTTGTTATGGAGATATTTTTTGCACGCCTCGACAATTACCGGCAGGTACTTCTCGTGTATAACCTCATCCGCCTGAAGATAGATACACCAATCTCCTTTGCATCGGGAGAGTGCGATGTTGGTCTGCTCGGCGTTTATCGCACCGTGAACAAAGAGTCCCGGGTTCCAGACTGTCTCGATTATCTTGATTTTTTTATCACCGATTGAGCGGACGACATCTGTGGTGTTATCGCTTGAATCTCCCAGTGCAATGATAAATTCGTCGACAATTGGCAGGACAGATTTTATCGATTCGACAATCGGATAATCAAGGCTAACTGCGTTTCTTGCAAACGAAAATCCCGATAGTCTCATAATTCTCTTGGCTTTTCCATATATTTTTGTTAAATTTGTTTGCAGGTTAATATATCTTCTACCGGGGGATTGTCAAGTGAAGGTTCTTCAGGTGGTGAACTTCCGCTGGTATAATGCACAGGCTCACTATGGTTATGTTCTCTCCTGTGCCCTTGCGGAGCTCGGAGCCGATGTTCATCTGCTCGCTCATCCCGACTCGCCGCTTTTCTCGATGGCACGCTCCGGTTGTCAGGGGCTCAGACTTATCCCGTTCCGGTTCACCGGCAGAGGACTATTCGGGTATATAGGAGCCTCTGGCTTTGTCCGGAAGCTGCTCGCGGAGGAAGGATACGATATTGTCAATGTTCACAGGGGAGAGGAGCATACGCTTTTCTCTATGTGTCGCAAGCATACCGGTCAATTTTCTCTTATCCGCACGATAAGCGATAAGAGGCACACACGCAAGAGTATATTCAGCCATCATCAGTTGCGGCGCCTAACCGATGGTGTGATATGCGTTTCCCGCTCCCTCCTCGATGATATCAGCATAGCAGGTGTTCCTGCCGATAGGCTTGAATACATTCCCCTCGGCATCGACACAGCTCTTTTCACTCCGAGAAAGGGTGGTAATCTTCGTGCGAGGCTCGGCATCGCCGATGATGAGATTGTCGTCACAATCCTCGCCAGATTCTCTCCTGTCAAAGGGCATAGCATCTTCATACAGATGGCGAGAATTCTGTCTGATAGGTTTGCAAATCTACATTTTCTCATAGTTGGTTATCCCGCACAGATAAGTGAGGATGAGATATCGGCTATGATAAAGGATGCAGGGATAGAAGATAAAACCAGTGTTATCGTCGGTAGCCGTACTGTGTTCGATGTCCTTTCCACAACGGATATCGGGCTTATCCCATCGAACGGTTCGGAATATATTGCCAGAACGCTTCTCGAGTATATCGCATCCGGTGTTCCGATTGTTGCGTCGAATGTCGGTGTCCTGCCGGATATTATAACAGATGATTTCGGCATTGTAGTTGATGATATTACCCCGACAGCGTTTGCTGATGCGGTCTCCAGTATAATCAACTCGGGCAAGATTCAACAGATGGGTAAGTTTGCCAGAGAGATAGCAGAAAAGAGATATTCGATAGAAAACTTTGCAAAACATACAATCGATTTCTATGAAAAGATACTTGAGCGGAAAAGCTCTAAATAACCTTCTTGTTTTCCTCTGGATAGGTTTCTTGTTCTTTGCCCCTTGGTCTCTTGCGGGGGCTCAGGCTTTCCTTGCAGGGACTGTCATTATCGGGATTTTGAATATTTTTTTATACAGAAGAAAACTGCTTCTTCATCCGCTCTCTTTGTGCGTATTTGCCTATCTTATATTCTACTTTATCTCGGCTCTCCTTGCTCCCAACAGATATGATTCCATCCGTTCGTTCGCCAACGAGTGGATGCTTCTTGCTATCCTATCGGGTATTGCCACCAGATGGAGCGAGAGGGGGAAGAAGTTTGCCCTTTATGTTCTTTTTATCGTTTCATCCATTGTTTCTGCTTACGCTGTCTGGCAGTTCTTTTCGGGCATCGACCTGTATCGTGCGAGGATGCTCGAGCCTGCTGGCAGATTCTTCATTGCAACAGGTGTGTTCGGGCAGCATCCTACATTCGGCACTATGTATATGATGCTTGCCCTGTTTGCCTTCGGACGCTTTGCTTCCGGGGGAAAATTCTTTTTCCCTTCAGGGGTTCTTGCGACGATATCGGTTGTGGTCTCCTTTGCCAGAAGTGCCTGGCTTGGTTTTATCTCGGGGATTATTTCTCTTATGTTTTGCGGAAAGAGAAAAATTGTGTTACTCTTTTCTATGCTTTTTCTGATAGTAGTTTTAATATTTCTTCTGCCATCGCTCCGTGAAAGGGCTATGGGCTTACATTTCGGTGAGGTAGCGGTCGAGTCCCGTATAACGCTTTCGAGGACCGCATTCAATATGTTCAAGGCTCATCCTTTCTTTGGCATCGGAGCAGGCAACTTCTCGACATATTTCGATGAGTTCTACACAGGCGGAGTCTACGACAACAGCTGCCATCCGCACAACGACTATCTCAATATACTCGCCTCTGGTGGGATATTCACATTCATCCCATTTATCTTAATATTTGTTGTGTTTTTCACTCTGATATTAAAGCATATAAAATCGAGCGATGGCTTGGATAAAGGTATAGCAATCGGTTCTTTTTCTGCGGTGGTCGGTTTCCTTGTTGCATCGTTTTTCCAGTGCAACTGGACCGATGCGGAGGTGGGTGAATTTGTTATCTTTCTGCTCGGTTTTGCACTCTCGGGAGGTGAGAAGTGACCCTTTCCGTGATACTTGTGGTGAAGAATGAGGAGCAGAATATTGCACGCTGCCTTAAAACTGTTTCCTTCGCCGATGAGATACTGGTCGCCGATTCCGGCAGCACCGACAGGACGGTCGATATAGCATCCCGTTTCACCGATAAGATATTCGAGGTAAAGAAGTTCCACTTTTCCGGCACAAAGCAGTTCCTCCTCGATAAAGCGACATCCGACTGGGTGCTCTGGATAGATGCCGACGAGTGGCTGACACCCGAGCTTGAGAGGAGTATCAAAAATATTTTGAGAACAGGCTCAAACTATTCTGGCTACTACATTCTGCGGCAGTCCTGTTACCTCGGCAGGTGGATGAGACATTCAGGATGGTATCCCGACTGGGTGCTGCGCCTCTTCAGAAGAAAAGAAGCGAGCTTCAACGGTAAAGCGGTTCATGAGGGCGTGAAGCTCACCGGGAATATCGGTAGACTGAGCGGAAAACTGCTTCATCATCCATATAGAGACATCTCACATCAACTTGAGAAGATGAACCGCTATACTGACCTCTGGTCGAGTGAGATGCTGTTATTAGACCGCAGAATCAGTATGTTAGATGTATTGCTTAGACCAATTTGGAAGGTAATATCAACTTACTTCCTGAAATTCGGTATATTAGACGCATTTCCTGGTTTTATTCTCTCGGTTATGTCAGGGTATTATACATTTTTGAAATATCTAAAACTATATGAAAAATCGAGAAATAGTATTAGTTAGCTCACAGAAAACTTTAAGAGGAGGCGAGTTCCAGCTTATCCTCCTTGCGAAAGGCTTGAGGAAGCGAGATTTCAATCTCTCGATTATATATAACAAAAAGAATGTAAAACTTGCTAACAGTCTGTGTAATTTTGACTTATTCCCCATAAATATCCACTCAGAATTTGATATTCTGGCAGCGAGAAGGGTTGCGAGGATATGCTCTGGAAAGCAGGTTGTAATTGCCAACGATTCCCTCGCTCAAAGCCTTGTCTTTCTTGGAAGGAAGCGAATTTTAGCCTCGCTTGTCGCTATTCGGCGTGTGGGCTTCCCGATAGGAAAATCAGGATTTCGTCTCAGGAAATATCTTACCTTCGACAGGATTATTGCCATCTCCGATTATGTCCGCCAGATGCTTGTGAAATCTGGTGTTCCGCCAGCTAAGATTGTGAAAATTTACAGTATGATAGAATCCGTTTCGCCTGTCTCTCCTCAGAAGAGAAACACCGCAAGAAACTGCCTTGGAATTCCCGCCAAAGCCTTTGTTGTCGGGACTCTCACTAACTTTTCACCTGAGAAGCGTGTCGAGGATTTCCTCCTTGCTATGAATAGCCTGCCTCGATGCCTCGCAGTTCTGTCGGGTGAAGGGAGATTAAAGCCTTACTTTATTGGCTATTGCAGAAAGATTGGGATAAGAAATAGGGTCATTTTTGCACCTCGGGATGAGCAATTTCTCGATGCATTCGACCTGTTCGTCTATCCATCGCAGATGGAGGGACTGGGAACCGCCCCTCTCTTAGCTCTATCCCGTGGAATACCTGTTATATCAACGGATGCTGGCGGTCTCCCTGAAGTTGTTATCGATGGTGTGAACGGCTTTTTGCTGCCAGTTGGTTCGCCTGATAGGATTGCCGGGAGGATAATCGAGTTGATGGAAAATAGAAAATTATATGATAAATTTTCTAAACACAGTATCGAATATGCTCAAAATTTTGTCCAAAATAGGGTGTTAAACGAGTATGAAACCGTGTTGAACTCGCTCTAAAATGAGGTTGATCGATAACCCAATCTGGGTAACATTTAATTTTTTTGACAGGTTTGATTGGCTCTCGGTCTTTTTTACATTTCTGAGTGAACCAGACCTGGTTGACCCCGTCTGGAAATTCGTCAGGAGGGTTCCTCCACCCGATTTCGGTCGGGTTGCTCGATGTAATCAGGTCCATTCAAGTAAGATTTGTATTATAGATAATTCAAGCAATATCAATAAGTTATGCGAGGAGCATCTCTGTTGTGATGGTCTTCTGACAGATATTTGCGACATTCCCCTCGAAATCCGCACTGCCGATTGTGTCCCTGTTTTCCTTGTGGACGGGAGAAAGAGGGTAATTGGGCTTGTTCATTGTGGCTGGAGAGGAGTAGCATCGTTTGTGCATCTTGAGGCTCTGAGGCTTATCATAAGCCATTTTGACAGCTGCCCTGAGGATATCTGGATGTACCTTGGACCATCCATTGGAAGGGAAAGTTATGAGGTCGGAAACGAGGTTATTAGTGCTTTTCAAGGTAGATATAGCTTCGGTGCCGATGGTAGGCTCAACCTGAAAAAGCTCATTATTAAAGAGGTAATGGAAAAATTCCATATTCCACTGAAGCATATAGCTTTCTTCCCGTTCGATACATACAGGGAGAATTATCTCTCCTCCTACCGACGGGATGGCAAATCGTTCCGCGTTATGCGCTCTTTGATGATGATAAAATCCTCCTGAATGGTGCTGCCCAAATCGTATGAAAAAACTTCCTTGCTAAATCTGATTTTTGTGTTAGATTACTATAACTTTTTTATTACAGATATAGAGAGGAAGCTATGCTGCCAAGAGATAAAATGACGGTTGATGATGAACTCGAGATAATCCGCCGGGGCGTTGAGGAGATAATATCGGAGGATGAACTTGTCAGGAAGCTCGAGACTGCAAGGAGAGAGTCTCGTCCGCTTATTGTCAAGCAGGGGTTCGACCCGACTGCACCGGATATTCACCTCGGGCATACCGTATCACTTCGCAAGCTCAGGCAGTTCGAGGAGCTGGGACATAAGGTAATATTCCTGGTCGGTGATTTCACCGCTCTCATCGGTGACCCAACGGGAAGAAGCAAGCTCCGACCGAGGATGACAAGGGAAGAGATTTTAAGCAACGCCGAGACATATAAGAAGCAGATATTCAAGCTCCTCGACCCGGAAAAGACGGCAATCGATTTCAACAGCCGCTGGCTTGCCAAAATGAGCTTTGCCGATGTGCTCGGGCTTGCTTCAAGATACACTGTCGCACGGATGCTCGAGCGGGACGATTTCGCGAAGAGGTTCGCCGATGGGAAGCCGATAAGCATTATGGAATTTCTGTATCCGTTGGCACAGGCTTATGATTCTGTCGCACTGAAGGCTGATATCGAGCTGGGCGGCACCGACCAGAAATTCAACCTGCTTGTCGGCAGGGACATCCAGAAGGAGTATGGGCTCGAACCGCAGGTGCTTATACTTATGCCGCTCCTCGAGGGAACAGACGGCGTCCAGAAAATGTCGAAATCATACAAAAATTACATCGGTGTGAACGACGAGCCGTTCGATATGTACAGGAAGATTATGTCCAACCCCGATTCGCTCATTATGAGATATTTCACCCTCTGCTCGGATTATGATGTGAAGAGGTTGAAAAAGATTGAACAGGCTCTTGAATCCGGCAGCGTCAACCCGATGGAACTGAAAAAGGAACTGGCTTACGATATAGTGAAACTTTATCATACGGAAGAGGCTGCAAACGAAGCTAAAAAAAGATTTGAGGATGTATTCCAGAAAAGAAAAAGCATCCCCGAGGATATACCCGTTGTTAGTATGAAAAGAGGGGAACCTGTCTGGGTTGTCGAGCTTATGAAGAGGGCAGGGGTTATCAGCTCGAGCTCGGAGGGTATAAGGCTTATAAATCAGGGGGCAGTCGAGATAGACGGAGTAAAAGTCAGAAACCCAAAGGAAAAACTATCATTTGACAGGGAGACTATTTTCAAGGTAGGGAAGCGGAGGTTTTTCAAGGTTTGCCTGAAATAAGGAGGCAGTGATGAGCACCAAAATAGCGGAATTGGACAGGATAGAGAGGAAACTCTCTGAACTCAGGGGGTATCTTTGACATAGATGAGACCAGAAGCGAGCTTGCCCGACTTGATGAGGTTATATCTTCACCCGATTTCTGGAACGAGGATGAGAAAAAACGAAGAGATGTTATCTCCAGAAGGAAACAGCTTTCGGATATAATCGAGAGTTTTGATGCAGTTGAAAAGCAGTTTGCTGATATCTCGGAGCTTGCCGGTGTCCTGACCGACCCGAAAGATATCAAAGAGCTTACCGTTGATATAGAGAGCCTTTCAGCCAGGCTCGATGAACTCCAGCTTAAGTTTGTCCTGTCCGGTGAAAACGACCCCGGAAATGCGATTCTTGTTATCCATTCTGGAGCAGGTGGGACAGAGGCTTGCGACTGGTCGGAGATGCTGCTTCGGATGTATCTGCGCTGGTGCGAAAAGAAAGGCTTTAAAACGACCATAATCGATATCCTATCTGGAGAAGAAGCAGGAATAAAGAGTGCCACCGTCGAGGTTAGAGGCAGATACGCTTATGGACTGCTGAAGGCGGAAATCGGCATACACAGGCTCGTTAGAATATCCCCGTTCGATTCCAACAGACGCCGACATACATCGTTTGCATCGGTGTTCGTCTATCCGGAGGTCGACGAGGATGTCAAAATCGAGATAAATCCCGATGACCTAAGAATCGATGTCTACCATTCCTCTGGACACGGCGGACAGAATGTCAACAAGGTCGAGACCGCTATCAGGATTACACATATTCCAACCGGGATTGTCGTTCAGTGCCAGGCTGAACGTTCACAGTATAAGAACCGCGAGATTGCGATGAGGCTCTTGCGTTCACGCCTTTACGAAAGACAGCTCGAGGAGGAACGCAAGAGAAAAGCAGAACTGGAAAAGACAAAGAAGAAGATAGAGTGGGGTAGCCAGATACGCTCGTATGTTCTGCACCCTTACAATATGGTCAAGGACCACAGGACAGGCATCGAGACGGGAAATACACAGGCGGTGCTCGACGGTGAGCTCGATATGTTCATCGAGGGATACCTTCTGGGGAAAAATGAATAATATCCTTTACACAAGAAAAGAGAAGATATCGGATATTCTATTTTCCGTTCTGGGTAATAGGGATGCAATATCATTTATATTTCTCGATTGCCCGCCAAAGAAGAAGATAGCAGAGAATCTTACTATAAAAGAGGGTTCATTTTTGATATTTGATGAATTTTTTGAACAAATCTCCGAGTATCTCGATGGCAAGAGAAAAAACTTTGATATAAAAACAAAGCTACTTATCGGCACCAAATTTGAAAGAACTGTCTGGAAGAAGGTAGCAGATATTCCGTATGGGCAGGTAACGACATACGGTGAGCTTGCATACTCTCTGGGCAACAGGCGGCTTGCAAGGGCAGTTGGACAGGCTCTCGGGAAGAATCCGCTTCCTGTTATCATCCCCTGCCACAGGGTAGTTGCATCGTCGGGGAAACCAGGAGGGTTCACGGCTGGTATCCCTCTTAAACTCCACCTTCTGAAAATCGAGGGGGTAAAATATGCCCAATAGGCTGATGATAAGCATCTCCGGGATAAGGGGAATTGTCGGCGAAACGCTTTTGCCACAGGACATACTGCGCTTTTCACTTGCATTTGCAAGGCTTGTTGGCAGGGGGAGGATTGTCATTGGCAGGGATAATCGTGCCTCAGGTGAATGGATATCGCAGCTTGTTGCAGCGGGTCTGCTTTCTGCGGGGAACGATGTTGTGGATATCGGGATTGCTCCGACGCCGACGGTCGGGATAGCAACGAAAAAGCTTGGAGCGACGGGTGGTGTAATCATCACGGCAAGCCACAACTCCGCCGAGTGGAACGCACTGAAATTCGTCGGTAAGGATGGAATATTCCTTGACGAATCCGAGCTTGAGCGATTGCTCTCATTCGCCGCATCGAGGAATTTTCGATATGCTGGATTCGATGGAGCGGGGACACTCGAGAAGTGTGAGGATGGAGCAGATATGCATATCGAGAATATTCTGTCTCTG
>NATO01000028.1 GCA_002085385.1 candidate division Zixibacteria bacterium 4484_93 | reverse complement strand
AGGTCGACCGTTGCCGATGTGGCATAAATCTTCCCTCTAAAACCTGATGAGACGAGGTTGGGAATATTGCCCGAATGGTCTATATGAGCGTGTCCAAGCAGCATAGCATTGGCATTGAGAGCAGCCCTCGGAATATTCTTGTTCCTCTCGTAGGTTAGTTTCCTCTTACCCTGATATAACCCACAGTCAAGGAGAACAGACTCTCCCGGTATAGATATAGTGTGCCTCGAGCCTGTAACCTCACGAGCCGCTCCAAGAAATTTTATTCTCACTGTTCCCCCTTCTACGAATCTCTCCAATATACACAAAAGAGCACCCTCGTCAAAGCATTTTTAGGTTGAAAATTGCGGATTTTGGATTATCTTAATATCCCGATGGCAATTGTCGAGGCAAAGGGGATAAAGAGAAGCTTCCGCTCCGGTGATGAGGAGCTTACTGTCCTTTCCGGGATAGACCTTAGGATAAATCCCGGCGATTTTGTCGCTGTGACAGGCGAGAGCGGAACGGGTAAGAGCACCCTTTTACACATAATTGGGCTGCTCGACCGTCCAACGGAGGGAGAACTCCTTCTCGACGGAAGAGGTTGTCTTTCACTCTCCGATGAAAAGACAGCTCAGCTTCGGAACCGGTTCATCGGGTTTGTGTTCCAGTTCCACCATCTTCTGCCGGAGTTCACATCACTCGAGAATGTTATGCTTCCTTGTCTTGTGGCTGGCAAAACTTTCGAGGATGCAAAGAGTAGGGCAATTTCTCTGCTCGACAAGTTCGAGATAGAGTCGAGGGCATATCATTTTCCGAATCAGCTGTCGGGCGGTGAGCAGCAGAGGGTGGCTCTCGCCAGGGCACTCGCCAACTCCCCGCAGTTCTTGATAGCCGATGAGCCAACGGGAAACCTGGATGAGAGACACTCACACGAGATAGAGGAGTTGCTCTGCCGGATGAACAAAGAGGAAAACTTAACAATTCTGCTTGCGACCCACGACATAAAACTTGCAGAAAGAGCAAAAAGGGTGTATCTTCTGACGGGGGGTATGCTTTCAGCAATTAAATCGGAGGGGAAAGTTGAGTAAGGCTCGATGCAAGAGATGCGGGAAACCGGCGACCCACAGGGTTGTCTTTGTCACAAGAGGCGTAAGAGAAGAGTTCTATCTCTGCGATACCTGCTTCGAGCAGTATCTGAAATCAAGGCAGTTTCAGGAATCGGAGAAGTTTATCTCCGGTATGATAAGTGATGTCATCCAGGAACTGGCGCAAACTACCCCCAACGAAGAAATCTCTCCTTGCCCCTCTTGCGGGATGGAATACGAGGATGTGCTCAAGCATCATTCTGTTGGTTGTCCGGATTGCTACGCTCACTTCAGGGAACAGATAAACCTCCTCCTGCAAAAGCTCGTTCCGCTTCCGAGGCACACAGGCTCCTCACCGGGAAGCAAATCCATCCTCTCAAGCAGTCAGGGGCACCTCGAGGAACTCCTGAAGGAAGCAATCAAGCAGGAGAACTTCGAGTATGCCGCAATGATAAGGGACATCCTGAACAAAGTAGCAAAATGATACAGGAACTTTTCCCGCCACATCTGCCCGGACGATACGACGACCTCAACGCATCGGACATACTGCTGGAGTATACATTCACCCTACGCAGGAACATCAGGGGGAATAAATTCCCTGCCAGAATGTCTCCGTCGAAGAGACGCTCGCTTGCCGATTCTCTTGCCCAGAAGATTGGGCAAACGCACTTCGGCGATGAGATGTATTCTGTCCCCTTCGATGAGCTTTCACCTTCGGAGTGGCGATATCTTGTCGAGAGGGATTTCCCCGCAAGGATTCTCTCCCCCAGCCGGGATGGTGTAGCAGCCTTTATCAGCCAGGATGAAAAGCTATCGGTTCTTCTATGCTCCCGCGACCATCTGACAATGAGGGTTTCCTCTCCCGGCAAGAGCGGTAGCTCTTCCTATCCAAGGCTATTCTTCATCGAGAACGCTCTGAAAGACTCCTTCGAGTTCGCCTTCGACGAGCAGTTTGGTTACCTGACGAGCGACCTCCTCTCCTGTGGAACTGGCTTCCGAGCAGGTGTGCTTCTCCTTATCCCGGGGATAATAATACTCAAGAAATTTGACCTGCTCAAAGAAACAATGCTCCGCTACAATCTGCAGGTAGGAATATTCTCACCCGATTCGGTGCTCGCGGAGGCAACAACAAGGGCATCTCTCGGTGTCTCCGAGGAGGAGATAATCGATTCGGCTACAGGCTTCGCCGAGGAGATAGCCGATGTTGAGACGAGGGCACGTAAGGAACTTATGGATGTTCTCCCTCTGGAGATACAGGACCGGGTGATGAAATCCTTTGGGCTTGCCACACATTCTGTCCTCATCTCGCTCGAGGAGGCAACAGGGATACTCAACAGGTTGCTTATCGGGGCGGTCCTCGGGATGCTCAAACTCGACAAGACCGATATCCTCGAACTCTTCTACCTGATAAAACCCGAGCATATCCGTGCACTTACAGGTGAGAACCTCCCGCTCAGGGAACTCGATATGCAAAGGGGAAAGATACTTCGTGAAAGGCTCACAGGATAAGACAATCAAGCGTGTCTTAGACACCGTAAGAAATACGATACGGGAGAAAAAGCTCCTGTCCGGCGGTGAGCAGGTGTGGGTCGCCGTCTCCGGGGGGCCGGATTCCATTGCGCTACTCGATATACTGCATTCCCTAAGAGATGAACTCGGAATATTCATCCGCGTTATGCATATAAACCATCACACACGAGGAGCGGAATCCGACGCCGATGAGAGGTTCACGAGAACCCGAGCGGCGATGTATGGCTACCAGACAGCAATCCGTGATATCAAGATGGAACAGTTCTCCGAAGAGAAAGCAAGGTCGGAACGGGAGGAGATATTCTCACAGATTATAAAGGATTTCGGTGGGGTCGTTGCCACAGGACACACCGCAGACGATACGGTGGAGACATTCCTTTTCAACCTGCTCCGTGGAACAGGTATCGATGGGTTGTCCGGCATCCCTCCGAAGCGGGACTTTTACATTCGCCCGCTTATCGACCTCTTTCGTGAGGATATCCTCGCCTATCTTCATTCCCGCGAACTCACATTCCGAACCGACCATACAAATCTCCTCCCCACTTTCTTTAGAAACAAGATACGGCTCGAGCTTATCCCATATCTCGAGAAGTTCAACCCGCATACCAAGGAGCATATATACACAGCTGTATCGCTCATTCAGGAGCAGAAGCAATTTCTGAAGGGTGTCGGCAGGGAGATAATTGCCCAGAATATCCTCTTTTCTTCCGGGCAATTCCTTCTATTCGAGGGAAAGATGCTCTCACTCGGGAAGCTCTTTTTCGGTGAGACGCTGAAATTTGTTTTCGAGCATTTCGGCATAGGGCTTCAGGGGTTCACATCAGCGTTTGTCAGAAGTATCTGGGGGAACATCTCCGCCGGAAATAACCTCCTCGTGCTGACAAAAAAGGGAGCGTATGCACTTACCTTAGAGGTGAAAAAGGAGCTTGCTCTATTCTCTTTTCTGCCCACCTGCTTCCAGATGGAAGAGCCTGTTTCACACATTCCAAACTCCGTTTCCATCCCTTACAACCTTGGGTCTATTCTGTTCAAGCCGGCAAAAAGAGGAGCGGTAAAATCCTCAGACGATGAGTGCACCGTTTTCCTATCTCTTCCACCCGACGCAAAGCTCACCGTTCGGACACCCAAGAAGGGCGAAACCTTTCTCCCGCTGGGTCTTGGAGGCTACAAAAAGGTCTCATCATATCTCAAGGTTCGCTTCGATTTCAGTAGCCTGAGGCGGTATGTTCCGGCAGTTTTCTTCAACGACAAACTTGCCTGGGTCCCCGGCGGAGGGATATCGGAGCTATTCAAGATAACCGATTCGACAGAGAATATCCTCCGCCTGGAGATACGCGGTCCACTCGCCGACCTTATCCGCTCAATCCACTCGCCGAAATAGTTCTTGATTTTTTATCAATTATAGATATATTTCATAGTTTTTGAGAAGTATAGATGTATAGGGGAGAAATGGAAAAGCCTTACAGAAAGCCACAGGGACAAAGATTGCTCGAGGAAGAGATGCTCGATTTCTGGCAAAGGAACGGGATATTTGAGAAATCTGTCAAGATAAGAGAGAATTCTCCTCCTTTTGTTTTCTATGAGGGGCCACCGACAGCAAACGGGAAGCCTGGCATTCACCATATTATCTCGAGGACGCTAAAGGATATCGTCTGTCGCTATAAGACGATGACAGGTCACCTCGTCAGGAGGAAAGCGGGCTGGGACACCCATGGTCTCCCTGTGGAGCTCGAGGTCGAGCGTTCACTTGGACTCTCCTGCAAGCAGGATATAATCAAGTTCGGTGTGGCAGAGTTCAACCGCCGCTGCCGGGAATCGGTCTTCCGCTACAAGGACCTCTGGGAAAAACTCACCGAACGGATAGGCTACTGGCTCGATATGAAAAACCCCTATGTTACCTTCACCCCCGAATACATAGAGAGTGTCTGGTATTTACTTGCCCAGTTCTTCAAATCCGGGCTCATCTACCGCGGGCACAAGGTAGTTCCGTTCTGCCCTCGCTGCGGCACAGGACTCTCCGACCACGAGGTCGCACAGGGTTACCGCGACACGGAGGACCCATCCATCTTCTTCAAACTACCGGTGACAGGAGAGGAAAACTGCCACTTTCTCGTCTGGACGACAACCCCCTGGACGCTCCTATCGAATGTCGCCATCGCCGTCAATCCGAACTATACATATATAACAGCAGAATATCGGGGAGAGAAGCTCATCCTCGCAAAGGACAGAGCAGAGGCAGTATTCGAGGGGGAATACCGGATACTCGATGAATATCCGGGAGCTGCCCTCTCCGGTAAGCAATACATTCCCCTCTTCCCGCAGGAGTTGGAGAAGAAGGGATACTATGTCATCCTTGCAGACTATGTTACAGTCGAGGATGGCACAGGCATCGTTCACATCGCACCAGCCTTCGGACAGGAGGATTACGAGGAGGGAAAACGGTATGACCTCCCGATGCTCCAGTTGATAGACGAGTCGGGTTATGTCAAATCGGGCAAATTCAAGGGGCTTTTTTTCAAGGAAGCAGACCCTAAGATACTCTCCGACCTCGAGTCCCGAAACCTCATCTTCCGGCTTGGAAAGGTGGTACACGCTTACCCCTTCTGCTGGAGGTGCGATACACCGCTTATGATGTATGCGAGGAGCTCATGGTATATCAAAACTACCGCCTATAAGGACAGGATGCTCGAGCTCAACAACAAGATAAACTGGGTTCCGAAAGAGATAGGCTCCGGTCGGTTTGGGGAATGGCTCGAGCATAATGTCGACTGGGCAATCTCCCGCGAGCGCTTCTGGGGAACACCGCTCAACATCTGGATATGCGATAAATGCGGCAAGATGATAGCCGTTGAGAGCATATCCCAGTTGCGCAAGCTCGCAAAAAAGCCTCTTCCCGACAATTTCGACCCACACAAGCCGTATATAGACGATGTAGTCCTCCGCTGCCCCGACTGCGGCGGCGATATGAACAGAACTCCAGAGGTCATCGATTGCTGGTTCGATTCCGGGAGTATGCCTTACTCCCAGCTGCATTATCCGTTCGAGCATAAAGAGGACTTCTCATCATACTTTCCTGCGGATTTCATCTCCGAGGGTGTCGACCAGACACGGGGCTGGTTCTATACACTGCTTGCAATCTCTGCCTTTATCTCGGGTGAATCCTGCTTTAAAAATGTGCTCGTCAACGAGCTCATCCTCGACAAGAACGGGCAGAAGATGAGCAAAACCCGTGGGAATGTTGCCTCACCGTTCGAGATGATAGAGAAATACAGTGCGGACCCGCTCCGCTGGTATATGATAACGGTCAGTCAGCCGTGGCTTCCGACAAAGTTCGACCCGGATGGCGTCAGGGAAACAAGCCAGAAATTCTTCGATACACTAAAAAACAGCTATTCCTTCTTTGCCCTATATGCCAATATCGATGGCTTCGACCCAAAGAGAACCCCAAAAGGAACAGCTTCTCTCCTCGACCGCTGGCTTATCTCCAGAATACAGTCTTTATCGCTGTCGGTCAGGGAAGAGCTCGAGCATCTCCAGTTGACCCGTGCAGCACGGAGCATCCAGAGTTTCCTGCTCGACGACCTTTCCAACTGGTATGTCCGCAGGAGCCGCAAGCGGTTCTGGTCATCCGGCTGGACAGAAGACAAACAGGCAGCATACCATACCCTCTACCAAACACTCGTCACCCTGACAAAACTTATCGCACCATTTGTCCCGATGACGGCGGACTGGTATTTCAAGGCTCTAACCGGAAAAGAATCTGTTCACCTCGAGGACTTTCCTGAGGTAGAGCAAAAGTTAATCGACAAACCGCTCGAGCACGAGATGTCCTGCGCTATGAGGATAGCCTCGGCAGCGAGGGCGGCAAGAAGCTCATCAAAGATAAAAATCAGACAGCCACTCTCTCGAATGCTTATCCTCTCCGATAACCTGATACTTGGTGATGATACAAGAAATATCCTTAAGGATGAACTGAACATAAAATCTATAATTATCACAAATAACAGGAAAGAAATTTTCTCCAAGAAGCTCTTTCCAAACTTCCGTAACCTCGGTCCAAAATTCGGGAAGATGTCTGGCAGGATAGCGGAGCTTATAAAAGAAGTAGACGAGGAAACCATCGAGACACTGCTCCGAGACAAAAGCATCAGCCTCGTCGTTGACGGTAAGACACTGGAGCTGTCGATTGATGATGTCACTGTCAGGGAAGAGCCTCACAAGGGTCTGTCGGTGGTATCCAACAGGGATATAACCTGCGCCATCGACACGACACTAACAGATGCACTTATCTCTGAAGGGATAGCCCGCGAGCTTGTGAACCGCATCCAGAATACGAGGAAGAACGCAGGGTTCGAGGTAACCGATAGGGTCTATGTGGGAATAGCTGCCCCCGACAGAATTGTTGAGGCGGCGAGCAATTTTGCCGAATATATCAAACACGAGACACTGGCTCTCGATCTTTCATCCAAGCCTCCACACGAGGCAGATTTCTCCCAGAAATGGAGTATCCACAACTCAGATGTGGAAATTTACTTGAAGAAAACCAAAGGAGAGAACAGATGAGGAAAAGAGAACTCGACCATTTCCGGAGGATACTGCTTATGCGGAAGAAGGCGCTCGAGAAGGAGATAGAGGAACTGGAGAACTCCGTTACAAACCCCAATGACAGCGGTGTTCGGGGGGACAACTTGTATTCCACCCATCCTGCGGATATCGGGATGGATAATCTGGAACTTGAGAACTCATATCTATTCGCCTCCAAGGTGACGGAGATGCTGGTTAAGATAGAGGAAGCGCTGGAACGGATAGGCGACGGCTCATACGGGAAATGCAGCATCTGCGGGAAGCGGATAAGCAAAGAGAGGCTCAATACAGTTCCCTGGGCTGAGGTCTGCATCGACTGCAAACGCAAAGAGGAAAAGAATCTCCTTTGAATGCTCCTGAGAAAAAAAAGCTACCCGTTCCGCCACCAAAACCTGTCCCAGGTAGGGGAATACTGCTCTGGGTAATCATAACAACGGTTGTCGTCCTGCTCATCCAGTATTTCTACACGAGTAGGGAGCAGACAGCTCCTATCCCTTATTCGGAGTTCATATCGGAGGCGACAGAGGGCAATATAGATTCTGTAGCGTTCATCGAGCGGGAGATAACAGGGAGGTTCAAGAACCCCCGTGAGATGACCGTATCCGGTCGCACCCGAACAGTTACCCGCTTCAAAACATATATCCCGTTCGACGACCCTTCCCTTGTTTCCACCCTAACCGAACGGGGGGTAAAGATTAGCTCCCGCCCGAAAGAGGAGCCTTGGTATTCTGTCATCTTTTCACTTCTCCCCTGGCTCATCTTTGTCGTCTTCCTGCTCTTTATGTTCCGCCAGATGCAGGGGAACCAGAAAGGGATATTCTCCTTCGGGAAATCGAGGGCAAAGAGGTTTATGCCGAATGTCATCAAAGTCACATTTGCCGATGTTGCTGGGGTCGACGAGGCAAAGGAGGAACTCGAGGAGATAATCCAGTTCCTCAAAAACCCCAAGAAGTTCACCCGCCTCGGTGGGCGGATACCGAAGGGAGTTCTGCTCGTCGGTCCGCCCGGGACGGGGAAGACCCTTCTTGCGAAAGCGGTCGCAGGAGAAGCAAAGGCTCCCTTTTTCCATATCTCTGGGTCGGACTTTGTAGAGATGTTCGTCGGTGTCGGAGCCTCACGCGTTCGGGACCTCTTCAACGAGGCAAAAAGGAGTACTCCCTGCATCGTGTTTATAGACGAGATAGATGCTGTCGGACGCCACAGAGGAGCAGGACTCGGAGGAGGGCACGACGAGAGAGAGCAAACCCTGAACCAGCTGCTTGTGGAGATGGACGGCTTCGAGCCGAACGATGAGATAATAGTGCTCGCCGCGACCAACCGCCCCGATGTCCTCGACCCGGCACTCCTTCGCCCTGGAAGGTTCGACAGGCGGATCGTCGTGAACATCCCCGATGTTAAAGGAAGAGAGGAGATACTTAAGGTTCATATAAAGAATATCATTCTGGGCAGCGATGTGAACCTCAGTGCAATCGCGCGGGCAACGCCGGGACTGACAGGAGCCGACCTCGCTTCAATCGTCAACGAGGCAGCCCTACTCGCCGCTCGAAAGGGACACAGCGGTGTCCTGCAGGAAGATTTTGAGGATGCCAAAGACAAGATAATAATGGGCGTCGAGAGAAAAACACTCGTCATTACACCGGAAGAGAAGAAGGTGATTGCCTACCACGAGGCAGGGCACGCCTTGGTGGCGAAACTGCTCCCCGGCGCGGAGCCAGTATACAAGGTAACCATCATCCCGAGAGGGGTATCTCTCGGTGTAACACATCTCCTCCCCAGGTCCGACCGCTACACCTATTCGAGGTCATACCTCGTAACCCAGCTTACCCAGCTTCTCGGCGGAAGGGCAGCGGAACTGCTCGTCTTCAAAGATGAGACAACAGGCGCCGGCAACGACATCGAGCGCGCAACACAGATAGCCCGGAAGATGGTTACAACATGGGGAATGAGCAGAGAGCTGGGACCGGTTAACCTCGGCGGCAGGGAGGAGCAGGTTTTCCTCGGTATGGAGGTTATGCGACACGACGAGGTGTCCGAAAAGACACGACAAACTATAGATTCTGAGATAGCCCTCCTCGTCCAAGAGGCACAGGAAAAGGCTTTATCGATACTCGAGCAGAACATCGACACACTCCATCGACTGGCTGGTATCCTGCTCGAGAGAGAGGTGCTGGACGCCGAGCAGGTGGACAGGATAATCCGCGGCGAAGAGATATAGCGTAAGGCAAGGGAACTATCCTTACTGAAAAGCTTGGAGAAGGCAATGCTGTTCAGGATTAGCTTCTTCCAGATAACATACCTTGATATAATTGACATTATTCTTCTCTCTCTCGCTACTTACGGGGTGCTGAAGCTTACCCGCCAGACCAAGGCTGTCCAGATACTTTTTGGGGTAGTAATCCTGTTCGCTGTCGGGTTTGGCCTATCCTGGCTCCCACTCACAGGGATAAACTGGCTCTCAAAAAATCTTGCAAGATACTGGGTAATACTGCTTTTCATCATATTCCAGCAGGAGTTAAGGGACCTGTTTGCCCAGATTGGCAACCTCCCTTTTCTCCGTCGCATTGTGCTTTCCGGCTATGAACCAACCATCGAGACACTTGTCAGAGCAGCAGAACAGCTATCCGAGACCAGAACAGGTGCCCTCATCGTTATCGAGCGAGATGTTGGGCTCAAGAACTATATGGAAACAGGGAAACCGATATCTGCAAAACTCTCCGTCCCACTGCTGCTTACGATATTCACGCCGAGAACCCCCCTGCATGACGGAGCAGTCATTGTCAAGGGAAACAGGATAATAACCGCTGGCTGTGCACTTCCCCTGTCGAACAATCCACGCTACCAGCGTGTCCTCGGAATGAGGCACAGGGCAGGGGTCGGCATCACAGAGGAAACGGATGCAGTCTCTCTCATCGTCTCCGAGGAAACAGGCACTATCTCCCTCGCTGTCAGGGGACACCTACGCAGAGGACTCTCTCCGAGTATGCTCTCAAAACTACTCAAGGTGATAATCGGAAGCTCAAGCAGGAGAAGCTAAGTGTTCCTCGACTCGGTAAGGATATTCGTCAAGGCTGGCGACGGTGGCAACGGAGTAGCCCATTTCCACAGGGAAAAGTTCATCCCCGCGGGCGGTCCCGATGGCGGTGACGGAGGGAAAGGCGGTGATGTGATACTCAAGGCGACAAACTCCGTTCACACCCTCTCGAGCTTCCGCTTCAAGAGACGCTTCTTTGCCCAAAACGGACAGCCCGGAGGCAAGAACAACTGCTCGGGGAGGTCCGGCAGGGATACTATCCTGCTCGTTCCTACCGGGACAGTGGTTATAGATGAAGCCACAGGCGATGTCATAGCCGACCTGAAGGAAGAGGGGGAAGAAAC
>NATO01000027.1 GCA_002085385.1 candidate division Zixibacteria bacterium 4484_93 | reverse complement strand
CAGCGTCCAGCTTAATGCCTGCTCCGACCGATATAGCCTCCCAGGTAGGGTGGTCTGCGACTATCTTATATAGCCCCGTGAACCAGACATCTCCAAACCCGTGGGAGTGGAAATCGCTGCTCTTTTTCACCCATTGCATTTCAGGGTTTTTCTTCCAGCTCTCCTTTGAGATGTCCTTATCCCAATAGCTTGTCACAAAACCGACACTAAACCTTTTGGTAACGCCATAGCCGAGCCTCAAGCCGACTTTCGTGATATCTGCATGCCAACCGTCCGGCATATCGACCATCTCCGGGGCATCCTCGGGGTCCTCGTTCCAGTAAGCCTTGGTTGAATGCATATAGAACCCCCTGCTCATAAACCAAAGTTTCCCTTTTTCCACTCCGAGCGGACAGCCGATAACGCAGTCCGCAAAAGAGTTAGCCGAAAAGATAAGAATGCATATCAAGGCTATAGCCATCGTATACTTTTTCATCTTTCCCCCTTTTTTGTATAGTTTTCGAGCCTTGCAGAACAAAGACTTAGAATTATCTCTTCTCTGTTTCCTTTCTTGCTATGTTATTAGCTCCATTTTCTTCGGTCGGTTTTGAATCTACAAGACAAGATTTAATATCCCGCCAACGGTTAAGGCTGAGAGGATAACGAAGGTTGCTATGCAGGGGAAATACATAGTCAAAACGACGGATGCTACTATCATCTGGTGCATAGTCAATCCCAGTGGGACGAGCATTCCGACAGCTACATCCTTCCTGAGGAACCCGATGACCAATGCGCCAACCGCCTCCTCCGGTAGTCCGAGAATTCCTGTTACCACCGGTGCAGCAAGCCTGCCAATGAACTCAATTATGCGAAGGGCATAGAGAATATTCACAATCAGAACGCCCAGAAGGACATAGGGGACAGCATCTTTCAGGAACCCGAATGTTCTCATCCAGAGCTTTTTTACCAGCGCTGGAAAATATGGGAGGCGATATGGAGGAATCTCAGCGAATATTTCGGGACTTTCACCCTTCAAAACCAGATTGAGCAGAAGTCCGAGTATAATCCATACGATAAATAGTGTGCCGAAAACAATGCCAAGTCCATTCGCACCATATTGCCCGACCAGACCGAACACCATTGCTATCTGTGCCATACAGGGAATCGCTATTGCCATAAGGGTGGCGGCAATAAATCGCTCCCTCTTCGTTTCTAATACCCTCGTTGCCAGCGCACCAGGAACATTGCATCCAATCCCGAGCAGCATAGGGATTATTGCCAGACCATGGATTCCCAATTTGTGCATAAGGGTATCGAGCAGGACACCGAGACGGGGAAGATACCCCGAATCTTCAAGAAAACTCAGCACAAGATAGAAGGCTACGATATAGGGCAGAACCATTGCAAACGGAACAAATAAGCCTGTCGTTAAAACTCCCATAGATTCCACAAAGGCTATCTTACCCTCGATTAGTTTGCCTATCAGGACATCGTGGATAAATCCGGAGGAACCTAAAACTGCTGACAGTTTCATCATTAGAGGGGCCCACAAATTTTCAAACAGCGGCTCGAGGATATAACCGATTAGCGATTCACCGATGAGCCGTACAATCTTGAAAGCAAGGAATAGAACAATAATAGCGATAGGAATTCCTGTTATTGGGTGGATTGAAGCATCTCCCAATCTTTCTAAAAAAGTGTGATGGCGATGTGTTAGCTTCTGCACTGTATCCACAATCCTGCCGATTTCAGACCATCTTTCCTTGTCCTCATATTGAAATGTGCTGACCTTTGCTTCGCTCAGTCTTGATACAAGATTTTTAATGCCTTCGCCGGTTATTCCACAGGTCGGGATAACGGGAACGGTAAAGATTTTTTCTAACTTATCTGCATCAATATGAATTCCGGTATGTTTTGTTTCATCCCAGAAATTCAGGCAAACAATAAGTGGTATCCTTCTTCTAATCAGTTGAAGGGTAAGCCCCAGGTTCCTCTCCAAATTGGTCGCATCCACAATGTTTACAAAGATATTACCATCTTCTTCGGCAGCATTCTCGAGCATATCAACGGCAACCTGTTCGGCTTTCGAGCTCGGTTCGAGTGTGTAGGCGCCGGGCACATCAATCACTTCTGCTTTCTCACCTTCGATCCTCATATATCCCTTCGTAAATTCAACAGTTGTTCCAGGGTAGTTAGAAGCTATTACATGGACGCCTGTCAATCTGGAGAAAATAACACTCTTCCCGACATTGGGATTGCCTATTAAAAGTATCTTTTTCACCTTTGTCTCTTTTCTACGATGATTTTTTGTGCTATACCGAAACCGAGTGCAATCGTTGTATTTCCGACCTGCACGATTATTGGTCCTCGCATAAACTGTGCGGAGATCTTTTTGATACTAACACCCACTCTAATTCCAAGAGATTCTGCTCTGCGCCTGGAACCGTATCCACCCTGAATTGCGACAATGGTGCCCTGTTCGCCTGGCTTCATCTGTACTAGACTAACATTTTCCATCTTTCAGCTTCCTTTCGGTTTTTCCTCCTTATTATTACCTTTTTCTTCTATAAACTGATGAAACTCATCGAGCCAGGCAGGTTTTTTATCACCGAGGGCAAAACGCATAAAAAGTATCATCCGTTGAAAGCATAATGGACTTATGAAATGTTCGAAACTGCAGGCGTCGGATTCTGCGACCTCCGGTGGAATGCCAAGAATATCGGTGAAGAACTTCATTATCGCGCTGTGCTTGGAATAGACACACCTCGCCCGTTTCTTCCCCTTTTCTGTTAGCTCGATATACCCGTATCGCTCGTGCCGAACGAGTCCATCTTTCTCAAGATGTTGAAGAGCACCCACGACAGAGGCGGAGGATACTCCCAGACGCTCGACTATGTCCTTCACACGAACTACTCCTTTTTCCATCTTGGTAATAAGTATCCGCTCGAGATAATCTTCGAGGCTCTGCGACAAAGCCATATTTTAGCCTCCCCTAACTTTTTTAGCTTCACCTAAAAATAAAAATTGAAACAGGTTTGTCAAGATTTTTTTGAGGAAAAAGCAGATTTTCTTGCTGTAGTCTGTTTTGAAAACTTGCTCTAAATTTTTGGTGATAACCTTCGATAAGATAGGTGAAACGGAGGTAGAAACGGTGGATAACAAAAAGCGGTTCTGGCTGCTGGAGGTGAACGATATAACCTGTGCGGTGCCCGATGGCTTTGTTCTCCGGGTTGCTATGAGTAAGAGACTTGAACTCTTCACGCCCGACCTCGTTCCGCTTTTTGGACAGTTAAAGGAGGAAGGTAACTGGATTCCTGTCCTGGATGTTGGGCTTCTGCTGGAGCTCTCACGCCAGCGGCTTCTCGACACAACCGCCGTCCTCCTTTTGAGGGATGGTATCGGGTTTGCCTCGGATAGAGAGCCTATCCCGGTGGACCTGGACGAGGAGCAGATTAGATATGGGAAATGGGAGACAAAAGGAATCAATCCGAGATGGGTTGTCGGATACATCATCCGAGGGAAACTTCGTTATCCGATACTCGATATGCCCGAAATTCTTACACGGCTGGACAGCCTGATTCCAGGAAAACAGAAAAGGAGTGCATAGGGAAGATGAATAAATCAATAAGCAACTGGCTAACCGGTGAAATTATCCACAAACTCAACAACGGTCTCGGAGCTATAAGGGGGTATGCCGAGCTTGCCCTGCTGAATGATAAGCAAGAGTATTATAAGCGCTCAACGGATTCTATAATCAAGGTAGCCTCCCGGATGGAGAGAACGCTTTTGATATTCTCATCGTTCACCAACCCCAATTCCCCCGTGGAGCTATCAGAACTTGTGGAGGATGCCATTTTCCTTCTTGGTTCCGTTCTGACACAGAAAGGGATAACTGTCAGGAAGAACCTCACCCCTGTGGAGATTACATCCCGTTCTGTGGCGCAGGCGGCAAGAAATATCTCACTCGAGATGCTATACTGGGCAACATCTGTTATCGAGGAGGGGAAAAGTATATATATAAGGAATATAGTCCATAAAGATTGGATAATACTGGAGCTAAGAATAGAAGGAACCATCCGTGGTACTGCCCCTCGCTTTAGGCTACTTGAACAACTCGGTGGAAGGCTTATAACAGAGAAAACAGCGTTCGGAGAGAACATAAGGATAGATTTGCCGAATAAGGCAAAAGAAGAAGACAAGGCGGCTTGATATGAGGAAGGTGCTCATAGTGGAAGATGAACCTTTCTTCCAGGACTTTATGTATAAACTGTTTGAACATCTCCAGCTCTTGCCCGAGGTTGTCTCCAATGGTGAGGAAGCACTTGAAATTCTCAAGCAGGGAAGGTTCGACCTTATCGTTACCGATGTCAAGATGCCAAAGATGGACGGGATAGAGTTCTTAAAAAATATAAGAAAAAAGGGGAATAAGACCCCTGTGATTGTTGTAACCGGATTTATCCCCCTATATAACAGGAAAATGATACTCGATATGGGAGCGGATGCATTCCTCACAAAACCTTTCAATATCTCGGAATTTACAACCACTCTTTCCAAGCTTGGGGTACTAAAATGAAAAAAGGTAAGAAATTCAGGATAGTGAGGCACAAAAAGGGTATTCCTATAAGGCAAATAAAAGGGGAAAGGGTGAGATTCGACCTTATTGTTGGTGGAAAGAGAATTTTACACAGGGATGAATTTATTCCGAGAGGCTCGCGACACAGGGAAGGAAGAGCCTGATAAGGAGAGGTGATGAGACAGAAATTGGCAGTAGATGATTTAAGTCAGAAGGAAAGGGAGATTGCCTCCAGGATATTTTACAAGGCTACCGCTATTCTAAGCACGCAATTGCCTGAAAATGCGGATGATATACTTGCTGTTATATCAGAATACATTAAATCAACTGATATATTTATATTAACTGCAAACAGTTACAGCGAAGAAATACTTGTTTCTTCCACAAACCAATCTATGGCAAAGAGGCTTATTTCCTCTCTTAAGCCGTCGGGAAAGCTCCCGAGCAGGAAAAAACTCGAGCAGGTTATCAGGGAGAAAATGCAAGGGGAATACATACTTGAGGAGCTTCGCTTCCACAGAATGCGCATCGGTTATGCCATTGCTGTTACGAGAGACGGGGGTCGCATAGACAGCTGGGTGAGGAATGTCTTGCAGTTCTGTCTACCCCTGATTTCGATGGTGGTGGTGAACTTCAAACTTTTCGAGCAAGTGGCAATCCTAAACCAGACTGTGAACAAGATGCAGCGCGAGCTCGAGCGGCTCGAGGCGATGAAGAATGTTGGAGAGGTAGCGAGTGGTGTGGCTCACGATATGAACAATATGCTCGGTGCTATACTGGGACGCGTTCAGCTGTTGCAAAGATATATTGGAAGTAAGGAGGGAGCTTTCGACCCGACTCTTCTGGACGGCTTGAAGATAATCGAGCGGACGGCGACGGATGGTGCAGAGGTCATCCGCAGGGTTCTTATGTTCTCGAAAGAGTGTGAGGAGAACTTCGAGGATATCAGCGTCGACCAGACAGTGCTGGATACCCTGAAGTTGTTCGAGGGCAAATTGAGGGAAGCCCGAGACACATCGGGGAAAAGCATCGAGGTGACTGCCGACCTTCGGAGCCGTTCAACCATCTTCGGAAATGAAACGGCTCTTCGGGAGATAATAATTAACCTTCTTATAAATGCCGTGGACTCCATAAAAAAGTCAGGCAATATCTGGCTCAGGACATTCAACAGGAACAACAGGGTGATAATCGAGGTCGAGGATACAGGAAGTGGGATACCCAAAGAGCATCAGGAAAGGATATTCACACCGTTTTTCACCACCAAGGGGAAACGAGGCTCGGGACTCGGTCTCTCCATCTGTCGGAAGCTTGTGGAGAAACAGAAAGGAACGATATCTCTCAAAAGTGATGTGGGAAAAGGGACAACATTCACACTTCGGTTTCCTGCGAGCAAATCGGCGGGCAAGCTGAAGCCTCTCGAGTCACTCAAGCTTCCCAGGCAAAAGCAGCTGCGGGTTCTCGTGGTGGAGGACGACAGAGAGATAAGGAGCTTACTCAAGGAGATATTCGAGCACGAGCATTTTTATGTGAACTGTGCAGAGAACGGACTGCAAGCCCTCGATATTTTGAAGAAGGAGAAGTTCGATGTCGTGTTCACCGACCTCGGGATGCCAAAGATGAACGGGAGCGAGCTCTCTCGCTGTGCGAAGCAGATATCACCACAGACTAAGGTCGTGCTTATAACCGGTTGGAGTGCTAGACTGAAACCGGGTAAGTTCAAGTATGTGGACTCTATAGTATCCAAACCGTTCAAGATAAACCAGCTTTTGGGAACCATAAATCAGCTCTGGAGCAGGAATGAAAATAGGGCTTCTTAACGGAAATACAGCGGTTTCCAGAACGGTTTCTATCCTTGTGAAGCAGTTTCTACCCCGGATAGAGACAACCGTTTTTGGCTTCGATGACCTGCTTGCGCTCTGGCGCGCCAGACCCGATATGGTTGCAAGTGTTCTTTCATATCCGTTTGAGAAAAAGTCAGAACTGACCCGAGAGATAATCGACCTCCTCGAGATACCGGTGGTAATCCTCTTCCCTATGGAGAAGGGGGCACTTGACCCAATGATATCTCTTCTGGAGTCGGGTGCTGTCGATGCTATACCCTACAAGATGGAAAATGGTGAGAACGGGACTGCCGATGCGGTGGAAAAGCTTGCCAGAAGGATAGAATCTGTCGCTGCTCATCGTGGAAGGGTGTTTCCGCCTCCAAGGCGAACAGGCTCCGTTAAACTCCCCGAGAGCGGAGGAGGATACAGGATAATCGTTATCACCCTTTCCGCCGGTGGTGTTCGCTCATTTACGAACCTGCTCTCATCTGTTCCTGGTGGGTTCCCTTTACCTGTTGTGGTGTTGTCACAGCTGGAGAAGTATATCTTATCTCCACTTGTTAGGAGAGTATCGAGAGGTTATCCTGCCCGCGTTATTCAGTCTGAAAAGGCTCTTGTCCCGGGGGAGATACTCGTCATCCCGAAAGACAAATCCATTATATTTACCGACGACAAGGGAAAGGTCAGACTTGTTCCCTCGAAAGGGACATCGTTCAGCAAGAGCCTGATTTCAGTGGAGGAGGTCTTCCCCGGGGAAATTCTCTTGCTTGTTCTTTCCGGGGAACTCCTCGATGGAGAGGATGTTATATCGAGGATTCTGAGAGGTGGAAGCGATGTGCTTTGTGAGGACCCTGAGTATGCAGTTTTCCCTGAGGCACCGAAGAAACTCTTGAGTAAAGGGCTTTGCAGTATCGTTGCACCTGAGGGGAGAATCGCTCTGGCTATAAAAAAACTTATGGAGAAAAGATGAGAAAAATCCTGTTTGCCGAGGATGACCCACACTGGCAGGTAATCGTGGAGGAGATAGCGCGGCTTCTGGGCTACGGAATAGACCACTGCCACAATGCCAAGGAAGCAGAGGAGAAGCTGTTCAAAAAGAAAAGAAGGTATGCTCTTGTAATAACCGATGTCAGAATGCCGGAGGAAAGTGGGCTGGTGCTGTGTGAGAAGCTCTCCAAGCTTCGTCCAGAACTGCCTGTGCTTATACTAACCGGATACAGGACAAAGAAGCTTTATAAAACCGTTGAAAGGCTGGGTATCCCATATATCTTCAAGCCGGCGACTGTCTCAGAGTTGCTCACGGCGATAAGAAACCTGGCAAAATAGGAAATTCTTTCCTGTTCTATCCATAAAAAATTTTTAACCGAAAATTACTTGATTTTTGTTACAAATTGAGTAAAATATTAAACAGAAGTAATTTTTGGGTTCAACTTTTCTATCATTTTATGCTGTTGGGAAAGGGGGATAGTGAATTTAAGGGCACTTGTGGTGGATGATAGTCTAACGGTTTGTTCTGCACTTGAGAAGTTGCTCCTCGAAAAAGGTTGTAAGGTGGACAAGCTGTTTTGTCTCGCAGATGTGAAGAAGAGAATTCGTCGGAAGCTCTATAATCTTGTTTTCGTCGGATGCAGGTTACCTGATGGCACCTGCCTGGATGTTTTGAATGAGCTTAACCGCCTTTCTCCTCTGACAACGGTTGTCATTCTTACAACACGCTGGGAGCTGAATAAGGCGATTCAGGCGGTTCGGGAAAGGGCTTGCGAGTTCATTGCCAAGCCCATTGTTCCTGATGAAGCGAGAATTGGCATCGAGGCTGCTATCGAGCGAGCGAGGTTGATACTGGAAAACGAGATTTTGAAGAAGGAAACAACTTCCCAGCTACCGAAGAGGCTTCTTGGCAGGTCGAAAGGTATGCGAAACCTTATCGAAACGATAAATGTCGTTGCCCCAACGAATGTGAATGTGATGATTTACGGTGAGAGCGGAACGGGTAAAGAGCTTGTTGCTCAAGAGATACATAACAAAAGCCTCAGGAGTGGTGCTCGTTTTGTCGAGGTGAACTGTGCCGCTATACCGGATACGCTCATCGAGGCTGAGTTCTTTGGCTATGAGAAGGGCGCCTTCACCGGAGCTGTGACAAGGAAGATAGGCAGGTTCGAGCTTGCCGATGGTGGAAGTCTGTTTTTGGACGAGATAAGCGAGACGAGCATTGCATTCCAGACAAAGCTCCTCAGGGCAATCGAGGAAAAAGAGTTCGAGAGGCTCGGAGGCAATAAGACCATTAAAAGTGATGTCAGAATAATAGCCAGCACAAACCAGAACCTGAGAAAGCTTGTTGTGGATGGTGGGTTTCGTGAGGACCTGTATTTCAGGTTGAATGTTTTCCCTATTCATATTCCTCCCCTTAGGGCGAGGAAGGAAGATATCCCTCTTTTGGCAGGTTACTTCGTAGCGCTATATTCTTCCAAAAACTCCAAACCGGTGAAAGAGATCAGTTCGGAGGCGCTGTCCTGGATGATGGAATATGATTGGCCCGGCAATGTCAGAGAGCTGGAGAACGCTGTGGAAAGGGCAGTTATCATATCGACAGGTGAGGAGATAACGCAGAAGGATATAGTGCTCCCGCAGATGACCGGGGCGAAAGAATCTGCCGACTTCGGTGAAATTTTGCCCATCAGAGAGATGGAAAAAAGATTGATACTGAAAGCTCTTGAGAAAACGCACGGTAGAAGAACAGAGGCAGCCCGCCTTCTCGGGATAAGCGTAAGAACCCTCCGAAATAAGCTCGCCAGATATGAAAAAGAAGGCATATATGTGAATAAAATGGGTGAGGTCAGAAAAGAGAAAAATTAGCTGTTTTCTCTACGGCAGGCAAAGGGAAAGCATCCTCTTTTTGCTGATTATACCCTGTAATCTGTTTTCTCTTCCCCTTATAAAAGCAATCTCTTTCTTCTCGCGATGCAGCATAGCGAGAAGTGCGAGAAGATGTGTTTCCTCATCCGTTATAACAGCTGTTCTTATGAGTTCCCTGATACTTTTCCCCCTGTGAGCCACAAGGTCGATTACACTGATATAACCGAGTGGCTCCCCTGTTTCTTCAGTAATCAGTATGTGCTCCTTGCGGGACTTGATGGCAAGTTCTTGAACCTTTTGTGGAGATGTAAGTACCGATGCCGAAGGGTATCCCGTTTCCATAACATCAGCTGCCTCAAGCTGTGCGAGTGAAAATATCCTGTCGAGGGTTGATATTTTACCCTTAGATATCCCTTGTAGATGCTTTCTGGCAAGAGTATGAAGCTCATCGATAGAAAGGGGAGAAACGGTTCCCTCGGGCTTGAATAGTTTCCTGAATAGTTTTGTTATCTCCGATACTCCTATGACTACAGGGTATAATGATAGGTGAAACCAGTAGAGAATGCCTCCTGTGAATCTGGCGAACCTCTCCGGGTGAAACAGGGCTATCGATTTTGGTATGGTATCCGATAGATAAAGTGCGGATACCGATGTAATGACAATAGGGAGAAGCTTGCTGCAGCTGGGGCAGTATCTTATGAAGATGTAAGCGGAAACCGATGAGGCTGCGAGGACAAATATATTTGTCCCGATGAGTGCGGTTGTCAGGAACCTCTCTGGATGGGTAAGCCAGAACGAGAGCAATCTTGATGGCTGCTTAGGTTCCCTCTTGGAAAGGAGAACGAGCGCTGTCTCTGTCCCTGAGAATATCCCCGCTATAATCAGGCAAATGGCTGCTATTGCTATCCTTATCAGCATTATAGTTCCCTCACTGCCACGATGGTTACGAGATTACCTTCTGTCTCTATAACCTCGAGCTCGAGCCCCTCGCACTCAAATTTTTCTCCACGGGAAGGCAACCTCCCTGCGACCTCTGTGACAAGTCCTCCAACGGTGACAGATTTCACTCCCTCGAATCTTTTGCCAAACAACTGCGAGAGCTTCTCAACGGAAGCGTCTCCCTCGATTATCGTGTATTCGCCAACGGATGGATACTCCAGTTTGAGTAGGTTCGGCAGAAGCGACAACACTGCCTCTCCAAATGCCCTATCCATCCACATAATCCCTGTGTAGCTCCCGGACTCATCGACCATAATTGCAACGGTTTTTCCCTTATCCTCGAGAACCTCAAAAAACCTGAAAAGGTGCATATTCTCGGGTAGAAATAGAGGTGGCATCATCCGGGGAGAGTCAGAAAAAATGATATCCTCTCTCCTCATCACCCCGATAACCGTTTCTCTATCCGGTGAAAGAACAGGCAAAAAAGGGAGTCCACTCTCGGAAAATAGCCTGCTCATATCCTCTTTTGGTGTATCCTCAAACAACTCGGGTATCATCCTGCGGTTCAGCAGTATCTTCGATACCGGGATATCGCTCATCTCAAGAATGCGCAATATGAACCCATGCTCGGTCTCATCGAGGATTCCACCTATGTGGCTGTGGAGGAGAGCGGTTTTCATCTCTACCTCATCGAGTTTAAGCAGATGCCTCTCATCTGTTTTTGCAACTGCCCTTACTGCCCAGCTCGATGTCAAGGATATAAAACTTGTTATGGGGTAGAGGATACTAAATAGAATTTTAAGCAAGGGCGACGACGCTTTTGCGACCCCTCTACTATGGTATATTGATATGTTCTTCGGTGTTATTTCTCCAAAAAGTATGATAATAGCCGACATAATAACAATCGTAATTCCGACACCTTCCTCATTGAATCGGGCTACCAGGATGCCGGTAGCTATGGTGTTTGCAGCGATATTGACGAGGAGATTTGCAAACAGAACATTGACCAAGAATCTCTGCGGGTTTTCAAGAAGCGATGCTATAAGCCTGTCCCGGATATCTGGGGAGTGAGCGAGTTGGAAGAGCCTGTGCTTTGGAATGGAGAAGAAAGCGACCTCGGAGCCGGAGAAGAGGGCAGAGAAAAGAAGCAGCACAAATATTGTAAAGAGCGAGGGAATCATAAATCCTGGACAGCCACCTCCCCGAGGATTCTTTCCATATCTTCTCTTCTCATCGTTGCCGTGCCGGGCGAGATGGTTGTTGCCGTTCCACAGGCAGCACCGAACCTTGCAGCTTCTTTTATACCCTTGCCTTTATCAAGCGAGAAGACAATTCCAGCGACGGTTGCATCACCCGCCCCTGTGGTCGTTACAACTCGAACCTCGGGTGGTATCACGCGAAAGAGCTCATCCTTTCCTGCGACAATGAGCCCCTCCTTGCCCATAGAGACAACGACATACTTTA
>NATO01000026.1 GCA_002085385.1 candidate division Zixibacteria bacterium 4484_93 | reverse complement strand
TGGGACTGCTGGACTTCGGTGACCTGGAGATTATGACATACAATCTCTTCCGCTCACATCCAGAGGTATTGAAGGAGTATCAGAGAGCTTATGATTACATCCTTGTTGATGAGTTTCAGGATGTCAACCGTTTTCAGATAGAGCTAACCAAAATGCTTGCTGGAGGTGGGGCGGTTGTTTCTGCTATCGGTGATGATGACCAGGCAATATACGGTTTCCGTGGTGCAAGCACAAGAAGTTTCTCGATATTTCGTGAGATTTTTCCGGATAGCAAGCTCCTCGAACTGACACTCAATCGTCGCTCGACTCCGCAGATACTCGATAGTGCAAATTCCGTTATAAGGAATAATCACACGGTTGATGCCGATTTCAAGCTATTGAGAACGAATAACCCATCGGGAGAGAAGGTAAAGGTTCTTGTTTTTCCTGACTACGATACGGAGGCGGATGCTGTTGCCAGCAGGATAAAGTCGCTTTTAGAATCTGAAGTCCCAGGGAATGAGATAGCGGTTTTGGCGAGGGCGAGGAGGCATTATGAGCTTCTTGTTAAAAAGTTGGCTATTCTGGGCATACCGTACTCCATAGAGGAGAATTTCCTTCTCACCCGTGAGGGCAGAGACCTCGTTGCTCTGTTGAACCTCTTTGCGTATCCGAAGGATTTTGGCAACCTTGTTCGCCTTCTTTATTTCCCCAATGTTGTTCTCACTACCCATTGGATAACCGAGTTTGTTGGGAGGACATCTCCCGAGGATGACATATTCTCCTTGTTCGATGATGAGAGGCTCTCTTCTTTTCCTGACCCGGTGAGGGAGAAGCTTATCTGGTTAAGGGAGAATTTGACTGTCGTTCGCGACTCCGTCGATTCTGGTAAGCCTCTCAAGGAAATAATCAGGTTAATCCTTGCCAAGCTTTTCTATCTTCGGCTGCTTGTTCTTCGCTCCGACGAGAGGATTATTGCGGGAACCGGTGAATTTCTGCGGTTTCTTTTCAGGCTTGTGGATTTCTATCCTGAAATGAGCTATATCGATTTTGTTGACCGCGTCAACCGTTTCGTTGAGTTGGGTGGGCAGATTCCTATCCCAGGTGAAGCGACTGGTGTTCGTGTTATGACCGTTCATCAGGCAAAGGGGAAGGAGTTTGACAATGTCTTCATCGTTCAGGCAACAAAGGGCAAATTCCCTCAGAGCAGGAGGGGGAAAGGGATAAGCGAGTTGCTTGAGTTGCTTGTTCTCGGTGAGCCCAAGGATGAGCAGGAGAGGATGGCGGAGGAGAGACGGCTTTTCTTTGTTGCAATGACGAGGGCAAGGAAGCATCTTGTTGTATCCACAGTTCGTCGGGGTAGGGTAGATTTGAGCCCGTTTGTTAAGGAGATGCTTGAGGCAGAAGGCTCTGTTGAGCAGAAACAGCTGACGAGGGAGAATGTCCCTTGTTCTGCTGTGAAGTTTTTGAAGGAAAAGGGGTCTTGTGGTGTAAAGCCCTTCAACTCGTTGATGCTCGCTCTCGACGCTGGGGCTGATCTGAAGGAACATTTTCTCACCCTCTGCTCCGAGATGCTCAAGGCTTCATCCGATAAGAATAGATTGCTCGATGAGTTTTCCTCTATATTCAAGGATGAGTTCCTGTTTTCCCTTGAAAAGCCTGCGGTCGAGGAGTTTGTCCCTGCATCGGAACTCTCATATTTTATGGATGAGGTAAGTTTTTCCGATATAAGCAGTTATCGCTTCTGCCCGAGGAAGTTTTTATACTCTGCGATACTCCATATCCCGACAGATGGGAAATCTTATTCCCTTCTTCTCGGGACGCTCGTCCACAGCGTGCTTGCGGACTTTTTGCGGAATGTTGAGTCGGGCGGAGACAGAAGTCTGGATACTCTCCTTGATGTCTTTAGAAACAGGTCGAGAGAAATTTCGGTATTTGATAGTTATGCCCGCCAGAAGCTTATGGATACAGGTGAGCAGATGCTTGACAATTTTTACAAGTATTGGAGCAAGGAACCCACATCTCCTCTCTGTGTGGAAAAGCGTTTTAGGGTTCCTGTGGGTGGGGTTGTTGTCACCGGCAGGATGGACAGGGTGGATGCTTTAGATACGGCTGAAATAGAGATTATAGACTACAAGACGGGCAAGCCTCCGGGTGATAGAAGGTCGAAGGAAGATGCCAATCTTCAGCTTATGATGTATGCCGTTGCTGCTGGCTCTCTATTTAACAGGAGGGTTTCGCGGGTCTCTTTCTGGTATCTGAAGGGGGATGGTGTGAAGGTTGAGGCGCTTTCGCCTGAGGAGAACTGGAAATCGGTTGTTAGGGATGCTGTATCAGACTTTCTTGAGAAGATAAGGGCTCGCAGGTTCGAGAGAAAGGCTGACCCATACAAATGCAGGACCTGTGGCTACAGAATGTTTTGCGATATGGAGGAAAAATGAAGCGGATTTTCCCGATTTTTCTTGTATTTCTTGCTTTTGGTTGTGCAAAACCGCCTTCTCCTCCACCGAAGCTATTTGTCCCGACAGAGAATGTAGCGGATATCCTCGAAAAGGTTTATGCCAGAGAGGATTCGATAAAGGATGTAGAAGCAGATGCTTCGGTTACTCTTTCCAGCCCGTCAAACCATTACAGAAAGCAGTTCCGTGTGCGTATCTTCTCTGATACCCTCCATTTCAAGGCAGAACTCAATCAGTTCTTCGGGCTTGTCTCGGGCGAGCTTGTCTGCTTCCCTGAGAGCCTTGTGGTGTATGACCCGGAGAACAACAGGGTATATTATGAATTCTACGATTCTGTCCGCCTGAACCCGATAACCGGTGTTCATATGAATCTCAGAGATATTCTCTTTGCTTCTCTGGGGAAGCTATTTGCCTTTGATAAGCTCGACACGGTGGAATCGCTCGAGGTGGTAGGGGAGACCTACACAATAAAAGGACGCAGAAATGGAGATGCCTTCAACTACACATTCTCCGAGACAGGTATTCCTGCTTCTGTTCAGCTTTATAACGATTCCCTCACATCACTTGTCGACATCGGATATGAAGGGATGATTGAGGATAACGGGCTTTTTCTGCCCAAAAAGGTGACAATGATAAATGTTGCCAACGGTGATATGTTGACAATGGAGTTCAAAAATGTTAAAATAAATAGAGGAATGAACAAAAAGCTATTTGAAATGGACATCCCTGAGGATGTTGAGAGGTTTCTCTTAAAATGAAAAGCGAAAGGAAGAACGGGATAAACTGGTTATATTTTCTCCTCTTGTTTATGGTTTTTCTCCTTGTTTTTCCTGTTTCTGAGCAGGATACTCATCATAAGAGCCGTATCTTTGAGGAGGAGGGGGTATCGGTTCCACCGGAGGTATCGATAGACAAACTCGTTAAGGAGCTCGAAAAACAGGGGTTTAAGGTGGAGAATCGATTTCCAGCCTATGTTGAGGTCAAGGGCGAGGAATTTATCGGCTCACCTGTGGATTTTGCCGGCGAGCTCTCCAGAAGAATATACCGTGAGACAGGAAAGAGGGTCAAGGTTATTCTGGTTTGTGGCAATGAGAGGTTTGTCGGCTATTATTCTCCATAGGTGCTACAGAAGGTCTGACCTCTTGCGGATGAACCACTCAAGGGATAATGCCAGTATAAAGAGGAGAAGAAAAACAGGATAATCCCATAGCGGCTTCTCAAGATAATCTGTTCCGGTTATATCCTCAAATTTAACACACTCGGGGAGCGAGTCTATCTCATCTGGAGTGAAGAATCTTCCACCTGTTTTCTCGGCTACGGATATGAGTGCTGGTCTGTTCATTCGGGTATCCTCGAACTCGAGTGAGTACTCCTCCACGATGACCTTCCCGCTTGCCTTTCCTATGGTGTCGAAGTCGAGTTTTGCTGTTGCATTGAAGCGGTATTCCCCCGGTGGGAGGGATGGTATGACCTTTTCATAGCGTCCCTTTCCAATCTCATCGAGTGTTATCTCTATGCTATCCTTCCCAAAGAGTTTTACCCCCACCGATGCTGCCTCCACAGGCTTCCCGGATTCATCCGATACCATCGCCGAGAAGAGGATAGGCTCGCCCGAATGGTATATCCGCTTGTCTGTCTCCACCACGAGGGGAGATACCTTTTCCTTTACGAGCAGCCACACCAGCAGGTTCTGCACAAGTTGGTCGTAGCAGTCCTCGAACTTGTGGAACCCCTTTGCGAGGAAGCTCCATTTCCAGAGCGGGTAAGCAGAGAAAGCAGCCACCTTTCCTCTGCCTACGGTTCCGATAGAATATATTGGGATATCTTTCAGCTCCGAATGAACCAGAAGCGGTGTTGCATAAGATTTTGTCTCGCCAGCCATCAGAAACTCTTCGAGCGGTGGCAACCCACCAAACAGCCTGTCGGCTGGTTCCTCAAACTGCATAAGCGGGTGCTTCTTCCCCTCGATTGTCGGGAGTGGCGAGAAGCTCTCGTCGACCATCTCCGTGTTTGCAGGGTATTCAAACGGCAGAATCTCTGCAAGAATGCTCCTGTCAGTCTCCGAAAGCTTTGGTGCATCCTGTATAAGCATAAAGACCGACCCGCCAGATTTTATATAATCAGATAATTTTTTAAGCAGATTGTTCTTTGAGAGTGTCTCAAAAGCGTTAAACAGGAATATCGCCTCGTATTCCTTCATCTTGTCAACTGTTCTGGGAAAGGAGGATAACCTGTATCCTTTCTTTACTATATCCTCTTCGACCTCGATATTCTTGTTTTTCTCCAATGCCTCCTTGAAAAATCTGTATTCATAGTCGAGCTTTCCTACAAGCAGCATAAGTTTTCTCTTACTCTTGAGGATATTAACGCTGAAAAGTCTTCTGTTGTTTTTCCCTGTGAATTCTCCTGGAAGGGTAGGTATTCTTGCCGTTAGGTCGACTGTGCCAACCGTATCGAGCGATATAGAAAAGTCCTCCGAGTATATCCTCGTTCCCCTCGATATATCCAGTTCTTTTCCTGCCAGGACCCTTTTCCCACAGAGAATTTGAACCTTTGCCCTCCTCTTTTCAAACCCGCTTGCCTGGAGTATCACCCTCACAGTGAACGGTGTATTCCTGTATGCTGTTCTATCCGTCTGCACATCCTTAATGAAAGCATCCCTTGTCGGTTCGGGGTCTCCCACGCCGATGGTATATATCTTCTTTGGGAAATAGGATGCAGTGAATACAGGGTCATCGCCTGAGTTTGTCTCACCATCTGTTATAAGTATCACACCGCCTATATCTTCCCTCTGAGATAGTGATAGGATTACATTCCCAATTGCTGTCACATCACCTGTGAAATCTGGAGAGAGCTTTGTCGTGTCTATCCTGTCGGAGAAGAGTAGTGTCTCTGTCGGGTAACGGGATTTGAGCTCCTCGATTGGCTTGCTTTCGAGCAGAGCTCGTACGGTTTCTGCCCTATCGCAGATGCGGTCGGTTATCCCGAGACTCTTCGAGTTATCTGCCAATATGATAAGCTTCGGTTTTTTCCTCCATTGCTTCATTCCGAACAGCACAGGCTCCGATATGCTCAGAAACAGAAAGAAGAAAGCAAGTGAGCGCAGGAGTACAAGGAGTCTCTTTTTCTTCTGGGAAACAGGCGGATTGGTTATCCTGTATGAGAGGTAGGCAAACCCGACGGATGCAAAGAATAAAAGAATTATCAGCCAGAACAATCTACCCTGAAAGATGAGCCTTATTCCTTCATAATTTCCCATAGGTTTCAAATATAATCAGAGGTTGAGCTTTTTCAAGGGAATAATGAAATTACAGTTGACTTTCAAAGGGGGAATGATTATCTTAACAAAAAATGGAGAAAACTATTTTTTAAGGAGGGGTTATGGATTTAGCTTTAGCATTTGGCGGACTTACCTATCTTTTCAAGGACAAATCCTGGGTGGGTAAGCTTCTCTTGGGTGCTGTTATTGCCCTTATCCCGATTATAGGTTGGCTTGCTATCATAGGCTGGGGTATAGAGATGCTCCGCCGTCGTGCCAATGGTGAGGAGGGCCTCCCGGATTGGGGGCAGTTCGGGAAGAAGATAGGTGATGGCTTTTTGATGTTCATCATACTCTTAATCTATGCTATCCCGATGATACTCGGGTTCATCCCCTGTATCGGCTATGTGATAGTTGTTCTCTACACCCTTTTCCTTGTAATCTTGATGTATCCCTGGATATTCATCCAGTATGCGATGGGTGGTTTCTCTGCCGCCTTCCAGTGGAAGGAGTTCGGAAGCTATCTCAAGGAGAATGTCGTTGAACTGCTCAAAGCTTTTCTCGTTACCTTTGTCGCCGGGATAATTGTGGGCGTAATCAATATGATAATTTGGTCTATCTTCGGTGTGGAGCTTGCCGGAGTTATGGCGCCCTTTGCCTCGAGATACTCTTATATGGGTGGAATGGGCTATCCCCCAGCTGGTGGCTCGCTCCTCGGTGGAGTCGGGTTCTTTGGATTGGTCGTTATCTTCTTTGTCTATGGTTTCCTGATGATGTATCAGCAGTCGGTTACAGGTTTTGTCTACGGACTCCTTTACAAATCGACATTCCTCGAGCCTGAGGAGGAAAACGAGTAGGTTGTATGAAGAAAAACTTGCTGGGGCTTACCAGAGAGGAGCTCGAGCAGTTCGTCGTGTCGCTCGGTCAGAAGCCGTTTCGCAGCAGGCAGATTATGAAATGGATTTACGCGAAAGGGGCATCTGACTTCGATGTAATGACCGACATTTCTGTCCCGCTCAGGGATAAGCTAAAAGAGGTTGCCTGTATCGGGGGTATCGACACTCTGGAGAGGATTTCCTCACCTGATGGTTCCGTTAAATATGCCTTTCGCCTTTCGGATGGGAATATAATCGAGTCTGTCCTCATTTTCGATGCGCCGAGGGTAACGGTTTGTCTATCGAGCCAGGTCGGTTGCCCGCTTGGCTGTCTTTTCTGTGCCACGGGAAGGGCTGGTTTTGTCCGCAACCTGACATCGGCTGAGATAGTCGACCAGATAATACAGATTAAGAAGGATATACCGGAGAAGAGGATAACCAATCTTGTCTTTATGGGAATGGGTGAGCCGCTCTTGAACTACGATAACTTGACCCGAGCCCTCCAGGTGATAACATCTGATTTCGGATTATCCATCGGTGCGAGGCACATCAATGTTTCCACCGTTGGTATTCCTGATAGAATGAGGGCTCTTGCCGATGACGGTTTCCGGGTTAAGCTCGCCATCTCCCTCAATGCCACAACGAATGGGACTCGTTCCCACCTTATGCCGATAAACGAAAAATATTCGATAGAAAAGCTGCTGTCCGCCGCCTCCTACTTTGCACACAGGAGCAAACGCTGGGTGACATTCGAATATGTGCTGATAAAGGGGATGAACGACTCGATTGAGGATGCCTCCCGTCTTGCCGGGCTCATCGAGGATATCCCATCGAAGGTGAACCTCATTCCATACAATCCGATAGAGGGGATTGACTTGTGCCCTCCATCGCTTGGGGTCGTCGAGAGATTCCAACGCATCTTACTGGATAACCATATCACGGCAACTATCCGCTTCTCAAAGGGAACAGCTATCTCTGCAGCCTGTGGGCAGCTATCGGGCAGGCTCAAAAAGAGGAACTGAATTCCCTCACCATAAACTCTCCGTTATACTCGATAAATTCCGTCCCGAAATCGTATGATATGTCGTTTAACAGGTCAAGCACAACATTTCTTATTTCCCCTTTTGCAAGACTGGGTGAGGCTTTGTGGCTTATCGTTTCTATCGGAATGAGCCTGACCTCGGCTGTGTCGGGAAGGATGTCAATCTCGGCGATGACCGATATGTTGTTCTCGAAGTCGTTCTGGTCGAAGATGAAATTCCCGAGCGAGTAAAATATAATTCCGCCTTTGTAGAACTCGACCGGCTGTATCCTGTGTGGGTGGCTTCCGATGACGATGTCTGCTCCAAGCTCGATTGTCTCGTGTGCAAGTTCTATCTGCTCTTCATCGGGTAGAAAGCTATCCTCTTCTCCCCAGTGGAAGTGGACGATAAGTATATCGCAGCTCTGTTTCGCTGAGGGGACTGCTTTTCTTATATACTCCTTGGATGCTGGAGCGCATCCCCAGTTTCTCTCGCCCAGGAAGTTCGTCCCGGTTGCATTGAACCCGAGGAATCCAATTATATATCCTTTTATATTGAGCTGTTTCGGTTCGAGCATTGAATAGATATTTTCTCCTGCTCCGACAACCTTCACGCCCGATTTTTCCAGAAGCCTTATCGTATCGAAGAAAGCATCCTTTCCGTAGTCGAAGGCGTGGTTGTTGGCGAATGTTAGGCAGTCGAACCCAACGCGGGATAGGATGTTTGCAAACTCCGGGTTTGCCCTGAATACATATTTCTTCTCCATCGGGATTCCCCTGTCGGATATTGTCGTCTCGATATTTCCTGTCAGGAGGTCTGCATCATTCAGTATATCGAATGTCCCGGCAAAGGGATAAAAATCCCCTGCTGTATCACAGATGGAGGCAACACCGCGGGCAAGCATTACATCCCCAACAGCAAGAATTCTCATTGGGAATTTATCCGTGAATGGATTCTCTCCCTTTGTCGTTGTCGGGGTGAGGAATAACAGTATCAAGAATAGAGATAATCTCCTCAACATCGACCTCCGTATTGTAGCAGGGTCCAAACGGGCGGCGGTTCAGCACGCCTATAATCGGCATCGGATGAACATCGATTATCCCGGAGAAAAGGTCCCTCTCGCAGGCGACGGCAACAATCATCTCCGGTCGTGTTTTCTTTACAATCCTCCTCGCTATTGTGCCACCGGTTGCAACGAATGTCGGGATATTGTATCTGTGCGATATCTCCACAAACTTTGCTATACTGCATTTCCCACAGCCTTTGCAATTCTCTATGTCGAATGTTATCTTCCACGGGCAATCTGCCGCCTGAAGGCAGTGTGGCAGAAGCAGAAGAACCTTTTTCGGTTTTTGTTTTGCTATCCGTTTTTTGTTTATCCTGTTTGAAATGTCGATATATGATTTCTCAAACGATTCCCTTTTTACCCCCAGAATCTTGCCCAGAAGCATTGCGGATGGCACAAGATAAAATATCGTTTTGAACGGGAGATATAGGAAAAGAGGCAGATTTGTGTAAGCGAATAGAATGGTGAGGATGAAGGAGACCCAGAGATAAACAGAGAAAAAAATGATAAAAATCCAGAATATCTTTCCGAGGGGAGAGAAAACGAGGGCAAGTCTCGGTGCAACGCTACCTGCTATGGCAATGAGTGCAGCGGTGTATATGAGAATAGCCAGCCCTGCGAGCATGGCGAAGGTTTGTTTCTTCACATGAAGCTATCTCCGACCTTTATCCTCAAGCCGTTCACAAGCTCTCCTCCAGAAACTGTCTGGCGGCTCTCGGGCCTGGCAAAAAGTATCCCTATGAGCCCTTTTCCTGTTTGAACAATTGGAATATCCTCTGTGGATACCACCTCGCCGGGCCTGCCCTCTGTCCGCGTGTCCAAAACGACGCTCTTTATGATGACAACCCTTTTCCTATTGAATGTTGAAAATGCACCAGGCCTCTCGGAGAGTGCACGAACCCTGTTGTGAATATCTTCTGCTCCTTCGTTCCAGTTTATTATCCTGTCACTCTTCTTTATCTTCGGAGCAGGCTTTATATTTGCTATATCCGGCTGAGGGAAACTCAGACAATTTCCTTCGAATATTTTCTCGATGGTCTCTTTCATCGGTTCGATAGAAACTGCTGCGACCCTCTGCTCGAGCTCTGAGTGTGTCTCATCCGGGTCGATGGTAATCTCGCTCTGATAGATAATCTCTCCTGTGTCTACATCTCTGTTTATGAAGAATATTGTAATCCCGCTTCTCCGGTAGCCGTAAAGGATTGCCCATCTGAGCGGTGCAGGACCTCGCAGGTCGGGCAGAAGCGATGGATGAAGATTGATTGTCCCCTTATCTGGAATAGTGAAGATATCCTCGGGTAATATCCTGAAACCGATAACGACCCCGAGATACGGCTCAACTTGCCGTATAGCATTTTTCAACTGTTCTGAGTGTAGGTTTGTCTCCTCGAAAACAGGAACTTTAAGCCTCTTTGCGACAACCTTTGTCGGCATAGGGGAAAGCCTTCTTCCCCTTCCCTTCGGCTTATCTGGATATGTGATGACGAGCCTGACCGGAACACCCGATGCGATAAGCCCCTCGAGGATTCTGGCAGAGAACTCCGATGCCCCGAAATAGACTATGCTCTTATTCAACTTTTATTTCCGTATTTTCTTTTTATCTCTCTCAGTGATTTTGTCAGGAGCTGTCGGCGGATTCTCGATATCCTATCGATGAAGAGTATCCCGTTCAGATGGTCTATCTCGTGGCAGAACACCCTTGCTGTCATTCCCTCTGTCTGGATTGAGCGTCTCTTATCCTCACCGGGAATTTCTGCCTCGACAACTATTTCCCTCGGACGTTTAACATCCTCGTATATCCCAGGGATGGATAGGCAGCCCTCCTCGAGTGTTTCCGTCTCCTTAGATTCATTCACAATCCTCGGGTTCACGAATGGAATTATCGTATCGAATAGTGGGTCGTCCAGCTTTGAATAATCCACAAGGATAACCCTTACATTTTCCCCGACCTGAGGAGCAGCAAGTCCCAGGCCACCCTCATCTGTCAGGACAATCTTCATATCCTCGATGAGAGCTGCTACATCTTCATTGATAACCTCCTCCGACATCCTCCGGAGAATAGGATTGAATATGATGAAGACGACAAAGATGAGTATAATCGGCAGGAGTCCAACAATTCCACCTGTTTGTCCTGTTTCCCCCGTTCCCTGAGGTTGCTGACCGCACATCGCGATAAGATAGTTCATAGAATTTCTCCTTTGTTCTTGGGCCGTCCGATGCAGGCAACCCCCACTCTCCTGGCTCCTGCATCCTTGAGCATCTTTGTTATCTCTTTTGTAGTTGACCCTGTTGTTACCACATCATCGACTATTACTATGTTTTTTCCCGTTATCTTGTCTGGAGCCTTCACACTGAATGCTCCATTGACATTTTTCCCTCTCTCCTCTTCGGATAGCTGTGTCTGTGAGCGTGTATTCTTCACCCTTATCACTATCTCTTTTGCCACTGGAATCCCCAGCGTCTTTGATACCCCTTCCGATATAATAAGCGACTGATTGAACCCTCGCTCCCTTTTTCTTGTTTTGTGCAGAGGGACGGGGAGTAATATATCGAATTCTCTCAGAAAATCAACCCTTGAAAGTTTTTCTCCAAGTGCTACCCCCAGTTTCCTGCCGAGCCGCTTCCAGCCAGAGTATTTGAGAAAGTGTATTGCCTCCCGAACATCGTCAAAAGGAGCCAGCGGTATGATAAATTCAAGTTCGTCTGTCTGTTCAAGCTGGAGATTATTTCTGGCAAGTGCCTCAAGGCATCCTTTGCAGAAAAGGACATCATCCTGCTCGAGTTCTTCTCCACAGACACTGCATCTGTTGTCGAAAAGAAAAGACAGTAGGCTATGAAAGAGATTATTTATTCTCAACCTTCCCTTTCCTCCTGCCGTAGTACAGAAAGACGAAGATACCCACGATAAATAGCAATCCAAGGATTATGTGATTGTTGACAATCTGTATATTTCCGATATGTCCCATTATGACATCCGGTGAATAGTATCTGATGGTATCGATTATCGAGCGGTCGATGGAGTATAGGATAAGGGTCAGTGCGAATGAGTATCCATCGAACTTCTTGTATCTTTCGAGTAGCATAACGAGTGCGAACAGCAAGAACCCCATAAATGATGAGATAAGCTGTGTGGCGAGGATTGGTGTTCCGAAGAATCGGCTTCCCGCTGCCGAGTTCGGGCTGAACACAAAACATAGAAACCCCTGGCAGGGCTTGCCATAGCAGCAGCCGTTCAGGAAGCAGCCTATCCTCGTTATTCCGACGCCGAGCAGGAACTCCGGTGCGATTACATCTACTATTTTGAGAAACGATAATTTTTTGAGTTTTATGTAGATGAATGGTGCAAGGATTGCAAGTGCTATGCCTCCCATCATAGAGAGTCCTGATATGCCGATTGTTCCGTCTGCTTGTATCGGTAGGAATGCGGTAAGTATCGTTTTATATGTCAACTTGCTGGTATGTGAGGCAATATAGAACAGCCTTGAGCCGACTATCGCGGATACTACGATGATTACAGCGATGTTCAGGATAATATCGGGTGATAGTTTTACCTTTCTTGCTCTCTTTGTTGCGATTATGTATCCAGTTATAAATGCGATGGTGAGCATAACCCCGTAGCTTCTAAGCTCGAATGGTCCAAGGCGAAATAGGATAGGATACATCTATTCTCCGGTGATTTGTTCTTCCGTCATACCGAAGCGCCGTTGTCTCCTTGAGTAGCTTCTTATTGCTTGCAGAAGCTCTTCCTCTGTGAAATCGGGCCAGAGTGTTGATGTGAAGAAAAGTTCGGAATATGCCCCCTGATATAGCAGGAAATTGCTCAGTCGCATCTCTCCACTTGTGCGGATGATAAGGTCCGGGTCGGGTATATCCTTTGTATAAAGATATTTTTTGAACCGCTCGGTATCAATCTCGGTTATACTTTCGCTGGCAAGTTTCTTTGCAGCCTCGACTATCTCCTCTCTTCCGCTGTAGTTCAGCGCAAGGATAAGTGTCAGTCCAGTGTTGTTTTTGAGGCGATTGATAGTGTATGAAAGTGCCTTTCTTTGCGCGAGTGGCAGCCCTTTGATATTGCCTATTACTATCAGTCGAACATTGTTCTTGTCCAGTTCTGCCGCCTCTTTCAGTGAGAATTCCCTCAATAGCCTCATAAGCTCTTTTACCTCATATCTCGGGCGGCGCCAGTTCTCTGTAGAGAAGGTGTAAAGTGTGAGGTATTTCAATCCTATCTTTCCTGCAAATCGAACAATCCTTTTGACCGTTTTTACACCTTCTCTGTGCCCCTCGGTTCTGGGCAGGTTGTGTCTTTTTGCCCAGCGTCCGTTGCCATCCATTATAATGGCAATATGGGTGGGAAGTTTTTTTATCGAACGGGCTTCTTCCACGAGAGCATCAAGCTCTTTTCCTGTCATAGACAATTACCCTGTTTCTACCGGAGTTTTTGGCTCGATACAGTGCCTCATCGGCACATTCTATTATTTTTTGCTCTTCTGTTGCATCCTCTGGGAAGCTTGCTACCCCAAGTGAGATTGTTATATTGATATTTGTTATTCCGTCGGGTGCGAAGAACTTTGTATCTTCCAGTTCCGTCCTTATCCTCTCAGATATCTCCTTTGCCTCTTCTTTTGTTGTTCTTGGCAGGATGACAGCGAACTCCTCACCACCGTATCTTGCAACGGTATCGATACCTTCTCGACTGTTTTTTACTATGATATCCGCCACCGCTTCCAGTATCTGGTCTCCCTTTGTGTGTCCGAAGCGGTCGTTTATCCTCTTGAAATGGTCGATGTCCGCCATTATGAATGAGAACTTCTCCGAGAAGCGAGATGCCCTTTTTACCTCAGTGCTCAATTGTTGGATAAGGTATCGGTAGTTGAATAGCCCCGTCAGCCCATCGGTTGTAGCGAGGTTCTCGAGTTTCTCGTATGTGGCGAGGTTCTCCAGTGCGAATGCAAACTGCCGAGCAAAAAGCTCCAGAAGCTTCGTATCGATGTTGGCAAGTTTATCGGCGGACTCCTCCGATATATCCATCACACCGAGCACCCTCTCCTGTAGCTTGATGGGTATGGCAAGTTCTGCCTGGACATTCGGGTCAGACCCGATATACAGGGGGAACTTTTTCACATCCTCGATTAGAAGCGGTTTTCCTGTGGATGCGACGATACCTATTACTCCCTCCTTTCCTATCTTTACCTTTGAGAATTCGATTGCATCGTCGGCGTGTCCGGAGTAGGCTGTCATATCGAGTTCCTCGCCTGTCTCATCGACGAGGAACACGGATATCGCATACAGTTCGAATGTCCGGCGGATAATGTCGAGCCCTTTTCTCAGCATCCTCTGTGGGTTCCTTGCAGAGCTTATGACGAGGGAGAGTTCCTCTAGAGCAGTTCTGAATCTTGCTTCCTGTTCCGACGAACGGCGGAGTTCATACTGGTCGAGCAGGAATGCGAGATGGTTGGCTATCGAGCGGAAGAAGAGCCTGTCCTCCTGGGAGAATGCGTTTGTTTTTTCACTTTCCACATCGAGCACACCCCAGACCTTTCCCGCTCTTTTTATCGGGACAGCCAGCTCGCTCTGAACCGAGTCGAGGAGCTTTATATAGTTTCCACGGTAGTTCTTGATATCGTTTATAATCTGGTAGTGCCCCGATGATGCAACGGCGCCTGATACTCCTCCTCCCTCCCCGATGGCATATTTTACCCCCCGGAATGAGGCATCGTCCAGTCCACGTTGTGCAATGATATGGAGGGACTCCCCTTTTGGGTCTGTCAAAAGCAGCCCGACCCAGATATAGTCTGTTCTCTCGTATATCATCTGCACAATGGAATCGAGGGTTCTATCGAGGTCATACGAATCGAGGATTATCTTCATAATATCATACAGGAGTGAGAGCTGGGAGTGCTTTCTGACCAGGTTCTGGTATGATTTCAGATTCTGCATAGCGAGCACAGCAATCTCTGCAACAATCTCAAGCCTTTTTATAAGCTTCCTGTCCGGTAGGTTACCATCTTTTGGGCTATCGAGCGTGAAGAAGCCGAGAAGCCTACCTTTCTTCCCGTGGAGTGGGACGATGAGCAGGGTATCGGAGCTCCAGCTGCCGCCTGTGTTGGTGCGGGATTTTGGCATATAAATATATGGGTCTTTCCGAATTTCCGGGACACCTGTTACAAGATACGAGCGGCTTATCCTGAACTCCTCTGTTGTATATTTTTTCAGATGTTCTGCTGGCACCATAACCGAGGAGAGCTTCTCAAACTCCTTTTTTGACAGTCCATAACAGGCTCTTCTTGCGAATTGATTTCCGCTCTTTGTCCTGACGCTTATGAGCACGACATCAAAACCGAAGTCCCTGGCAATTATGGAGGCAAGGCGATTCAGGAGTTCGTCGATTGACAGGTCGTAGTGAAGCAGTTCGATGATACCGTAGATTTCCTCTAACTCTTTTTTCTCTGGCATATCAGTTTTTTCCAGATAGCTCCCTTATTATGGACGAGCCGATGACGGTTCTTAGTATCTGGTTTGTCCCCTCGTATATCTGTGTTATCTTGGCATCCCTCATCATCTTCTCGACGGGGTATTCTTTCATATACCCATATCCTCCGAATATCTGCACGGCGTCTGTTGTTACCCTCATAGCGGTGTCGGATGCAAATATCTTTGCTATGGATGATGTTTTTGCTATATCTTTTTCTCCCGAATCGGCGTTCTTTGCAGCCTGGTAGACGAGTGCCCTCGCTGCCTCTATCTGGATTGCCATATCCGCGAGGATGAACTGGATTGCCTGGAAGTTTATTATCTTTTTCCCGAACTGCTTGCGTTCTTTAGCGTATTTCGCAGCCTCTTCATAGGCTCCCTGGGCTATTCCGACCGCCTGAGCCGCTACACCCGGACGGGAGATATCGAATGTTCTCATAGCGATGACGAAGCCGAGTCCCTCTTTTCCGAGCAGGTTATCCGCCGGGACCCGGCAGTTCTGAAAGATGAGCTCTCTTGTGGTAGAGCCGCGGATACCCATCTTGTTTTCCTTCTTGCCGAAGTCGAACCCTTCTGTTCCCTTCTCGACAATGAGAGCGGAGATTCCTCGTGTTCCTCTTTCCGGTCTTGTGAGGGCGAATACAGTATATATTTCCGCCTCTCCGCCGTTGGTAATCCACTGTTTTGTCCCGTTTATAATGTAATGCTCTTGCTCTTTTATTGCCTTTGTCTTCACGGCGGCTGCATCGCTTCCTGCATCTGGTTCGGTGAGTGCAAATGCGGCGAGCCTCTTTCCAGCAGCGATATCGGGGAGGTAATGTCTCTTCTGCTCCTCCGACCCGAACAGGATAATCGGATATGCTCCGAGAGCTGTCCCTGCAAATGCGAGTGCTATCCCTCCACATACCCGTGAGAGCTCTTCTGTTACCAGTGCCATCTCGAACACTCCTCCGCCGAGTCCATCGTATTCCTCGGGGATAAACACTCTAAACATATCGGACTTTGCCAGGACCTCGACAATTTCCCAGGGGAATTCACCTGTTCTGTCATAATGCTCACGAACCGGTTTTATCCTCTCCTCTGCTATCTGTCGAGCCAGTTGCTTTATCATCTTCTGTTCTTCAGTCAGATAGTAGTTCATCTTCTACCCCCCTTCGATTCTGGCAGTTTAACCTCTCCCGACTTGATATTATTCAATGCATCCTTTGCGGCGTTCTGCTCCGCTAACTTCTTGCTTTTTCCTATTCCTCTACCGAGGAAGGTCTTGCCTGCCCAGGCAGAGACAATAAACTCTTTTGAGTGTTCGTAACCTGTTTCTTTTTCCAGATTGTATGTTGGTGGAGAGAACCCATTTGCCTGCAGATGCTCAATTAGCTGTCCCTTGTAGTTGATAAACATATCATCTGGAACATCATCCTTTAACTTCTTTATATGCGTTCTCATAACGAATTTTCTTGCTTTTTTTATTCCACCATCTATAAATATTGCTCCGACGAGGGCTTCGTAGACATCCGAGAGAATGCTATCTATTCCCCGTTGTCCGTAGTTTCTCTCTACACTTCCGAGTCTTATGAACCGTTCCAATCCGAGTGAATGTGCCCTCCTCGAGAGCATATTCCTGGAGACCCAAACACTCTTTTTCTTCGTGAGTTCTCCCTCGTTGTATTGGGGGAAGTTTCGATATAGATATTCGCAGACAACGAGTTCGATAGCTGCATCTCCGAGGAATTCTAGCCTCTCATAAGCAAGCTCTACGGGTAGTTTCTTGCTGTCGATGAAGCTCTTGTGTGAGAGAGCCTTTTCCAATAGTGATGGGTTGCTGAAACGGTAATTTATTCTCCTTTCCAGTTCGGTTATTTTTCGCTTGCTCTTGAAAAATGGTCTAAAGGGGGATATCATTGCATCTTTTTGAAGACCAGTGAAATATTGTGTCCGCCAAATCCGAAGGAGTTGGAGACAGCATAGGCAAGCTCGGTTTTTATAGCCTTGTCCGGGACGAAGTTAAGGTCGCATTTCGGGTCGGGCTGCTTTATATTGATTGTCGGTGGGATTATACCCGTTTTCAGCGACATTATCGTTGCGATAGCTTCCACTGCTCCTGCTGCACCCAGCAAATGTCCCATCTCGGACTTGTTAGCTGTTACAAAGATATCGTAAGCCTGCTTTCCAAAGACAGTTTTTACTGCATTCACCTCTGCTATATCGCCTGTCGGTGTGGATGTGGCGTGAGCGTTGATGAACTGTATCTCCTCCGGCGGTATTTCTGCATCCTTAAGGGTATTTTGCATGGCGAGTGCCGCGCCCTCACCATTCTCCGGGGGGGCTGTTATATGGTATGCATCTGCCGATGCTCCAACTCCGACTATCTCGGCGTGAATCTTTGCACCGCGGTTGAGTGCATGCTCCATCTCCTCGAGCACAAGAACTCCTGCTCCCTCGCCCATAACGAACCCGTCTCGTGTGGCGTCAAACGGGCGTGAGGCACTCTCCGGCTCGTCGTTTTTGAAGGAAACTGCTCTGTTTGCTGAGAAGCCAGCAAGGGATATCGGAACAATCGGTGCCTCTGTTCCACCTGTCAGCATAACATCTGCCATTCCACTGCGGATGAGGAGCACGGAATCGAGTATAGCGTGCGCCCCCGATGCACAGGCGGAAGTAGTGGAGTAGTTTGGTCCCTTGAGTCCATATCGTATAGCGAGGTATCCTGATGCCATATCCGCTATCATCATAGTGATGAAGAACGGTGATACCCGATGTGCTCCTCTTTCAAGGAACCGCTTCTCCTGTGTCTCGAATGTTCCTATTCCTCCGATACCCGAGCCGACAATCACCCCTGCCCTCGTGGTATCCAATTTCGAGAAGTTAATCTCCGCGTCGTCGGTCGCCATCTTTGCTGCCGCCGCTGCATACTGCACGAACAAGTCGTTTTTGCTGACCTCTCTCGGGGTCATATACAGGCTCGGCTCGAACCCCTTCACCTCGCAGGCAATCTTGCAGGGGATATCTTTCGGGTCGAATCTTGTTATAGTCCCGCCTGCACTCTTGCCGGCAACGAGATTCTCCCAGAAACAGGAAACATCGTTCCCCAGAGGGGTAATGGCTCCCATTCCTGTGACAACAACTCGACGCTTATTCATTACGAGGCTTCGCTCTTTTTCTTCTCGATGTACTCCACTGCGTCGCCTACTGTGCGGATATTCTCTGTATCCTCGTCCGGTATCTCTATCTCGAACTTCTCCTCGAACGCCATCACAAGCTCCACCGTATCGAGGGAGTCGGCACCCAGGTCATCGATGAAGTTGGCACTGTCGACAATCTGTTTCGGGTCGACACCGAGCTTCTCGATGATTATCTGCTTTACCTCTTCCCTAATGTCCATTCCTTCCACCTCCTTGCAGTTTTTGTTTGAGAGTTAGCTCTTAAATTTAAATGGAATTCCTGCCTTGTCAACATAATTTCGTCCGACGAATCTCGAGTAGAGGCTAAAATAGAGTTTTTGTGTCCTTGCAACAATATCCTCCGGAAGCGGGGGTGGAGCTCCTTCTCCTGTCCAGTTGATGCTCCGCAGATACCCTCGCACAAACTCCTTGTCGAAACTCTCCTGCTCTTTTCCCTCTATGTACTTATCTTTCATCCAGAATCTGGACGAGTCCGGTGTCAGTGCCTCGTCGATGAGGATAATCTTTTTTCCTCTCTTCCCGAACTCGAACTTTGTATCGGCAATGATGATACCCTTTCTGTCTGCATACTCGGATGCTTCCCGGTAAAGCTCGAGTGATTTTTCCCTCACGAATCTTGCTGTTTCCCTGCCGACTAATCTTTCTGTCTCCCCAAATGTAATATTTATATCATGCCCTGTTTCGCTCTTTGTTGATGGTGTGAATATCGGCTCGGGGAGCCGTGA
>NATO01000025.1 GCA_002085385.1 candidate division Zixibacteria bacterium 4484_93 | reverse complement strand
GCTGCTCCTGCCCTTATATCGGATGCCATCACCTCTGCCCCGTGGAGTTTTTCCGTTCCGGTGACCGTCGCAGTATCACCTGCTACGGTGATTATCCCTCCGAGTCTTAAAAGCTCCATCACATGGCTAAAGCGGTTCTCGAATACCGTTTCCCTGATGTAGCTTGTGCCGTCGCAGATAGTTGCTGCGGTCATAGCCATAGGTTGAAGGTCGGTCGGAAACCCGGGATAGGGGAATGTGGTGAGATTGATACTCTTCGGTTTTCCTCGCATTCTCAGGCGGATGCTGGTCGGTGTTGTTTTTATCTTTGCTCCCATCTCCCTCATCTTGAGGATAGGGAACTCGATATGCTGTGGGTCGACCCCCGATACCTCGACATCGCCGCCCGTTATGAGGGCACCGTAAAGATATGTCCCAGCCTCTAACCTATCGCCTATTGGGTTAAACTCCGTCGGAGAAAGAGCCGATACCCCTTCTATCATAATATATGGTGTTCCTGCACCGTAGATTTTCGCTCCCATTGAATTCAGGAAATCGGCAAAACTTTTCACCTCTGGGTCGCAGGCGGCATTTATTATACGGGTCGTCCCCTCGGCATTTACCGCTGCCATCATAATATTCTCTGTTCCCGTGTGGCTTGGCCTGTCGAAGTATATGGTTTCCCCTTTTAGTCTGTCGGCTCGAGCGGAGATGTATCCTTTCTCCTCGGATATTTTTGCACCCAGTCTCTCGAACCCCTTTATGTGCAGGTTCACCGGTCTTGCCCCGATGGAACATCCGCCTGGCAGAGCCACCCGGGCATACCCGAATCTGGAGAGAAGAGCTCCTGTCACGAGGAAGCTTGCCCTCATCTTCCTGACAACATCGTATGGAGCCTCCGCATATGATAGATTCTCAGCATTTATCGTGAGCGTATGCTCGCTCGCATCGAACCTGCTTTTTGCCCCGAGAAGCTCGGTCAGATTGACAAGGTTGCGGATATCCCTTATGTCAGGCACATTATGGATGATGCATTCTCCCTTCTCCACGAGCAGTGCCCCCGCTATCATCGGAAGTATGGCGTTCTTTGCACCCCTAACAGAGATTGTGCCGTTAAGCTGCGTTTTCCCCTTTACCACAAACTTATCCATTATATCTCTCCTGTTTCTATGAGTCTTGCAAGCATCCTCGCCGCTTCCCTGAAGGCCTGCCCCCTGTGTGATATGGAGTTCTTCTCCTTGGGAGTCAGTTCTGCCAGTGTTTTCCCTGTATCCGGCAGGTAGAATATCGGGTCGTAGCCAAAACCGCCTTTTCCGCTCGGTGAGCGGGCAATTATTCCATCGAGCACTCCACGGGCAAACCAGACATTATCTTCGCTTTTGACTATTGCCACCTCGCAGATGAATCTGGCGGTTCTCTCCTCATCCGGGATGGATTCGAGCATATCGAGGATTTCTCTCATCTTCTCGGAGTATGATGTTTTCTCCCCCAGAAACCTCGATGATAACACCCCTGGAGCACCGTCGAGAGCATCTATCTCAAGCCCCGAATCATCAGCAAGCGTGAGCATACCCGACGCCCTGTGATAAGCAAGAGCCTTCTTGAGGGCATTCTCGCGGAAAGTTTGCCCATCCTCGACAATATCGACTCTTACCTCAAGCTCCATCGGGGAGATGACCTCGAGTCCGTAAGGGGAGAGAATAGAAACTATCTCACTCAGCTTGCCGGGGTTCTGTGTTGCAACGAGCAATTTTCTCATAGCTTAATAAAATATCAGATTTACCCCCCCGACGCAAGTGAATTATCCTCTTCTCGCCCGGAGGTTGTATATAATAATTCCTGTTGATACTGCCACATTGAGCGACTCGTTTCTGGCAGGTATTCCGACGACCGTATCGCAGAGTTCGAGCAGCTCCTGCTTCACACCTTCTCCCTCGTTCCCGACTATGAGGATATTTTTATCCGAAAGCTCTGTGTTTTCTGGCAGGACCTTTCCGCCTGCATCCGAGCCGATGAGCTTGAACCCTTCTCCCTTGAACAGCTCGAGTAGCTCCCTGCTGTTCCTGTCTTTTGCGTCGAACAGGTTCACCCGGAATATAGAACCCATCGAGCTATGATATGTCTTGGGATTGAGAACTCCGGCGCAGCCATAGGATAGAATGATGCAATCGACCCATAGTCCGTCTGCAATCCTTATGATTGTCCCGACATTGCCGGGGTCCTGAACCTCATCGAGGAAAAGATAGAGTGAGAGCCTTTTTTTCGGTTTGAGGAGTTTGCCAAGGAGATGAGGGTCATCGGGTGGGATGGAGACGGTAGCAGCTAATCCCTGCGGCGTCTCGAGAAGCGAGATGCTCCTCAATACCTTGGCAGACAATCTCTCAATTTTGATACCTTTATCCTTTGCCCTTTTTATAATGTTGGGGTATCTCTTCCCCGCCGCCTCCGTGAAATATAGCTTTTCCATCCTCCTGTTGGAATCGAGAGCATCCTCGATAAATCTTGGCCCCTCGATGAGTAGCTTGCCATATCTTACGATGTATTTTTTCTGTCTGAGCTTGCGAAGCACTGATAGCTCTTTTTCGGATGGCATAATATTATTTGAAATGTCTGACGATTTGAGCGAACTGTTTTGGTACCGAGAGCCAGACGGTTGTGGTTTTGTTCCTGCCGGGGATTACCTTATGCACCGTTGCCTCGCAGACTACTTTCCCTTCCCTGTCCAGTCCATCAACCTTATCCCCCTTTTTTGGTATCGGCAGGAGCTCGTATGGAATGGCGATGAGGGCTGTATCCTCCGATGCTGCTTCGTTAACGACGAATATTGCGAGTCCCGGGCATAGCGGAACGCAGATGCCACAGCCGGTGCATTTGTTGTAGTCGACTTTTGGTAGGTCGTTGATATTTTCAAAGGGGAGGATTGCTTCGAACGGGCAGGCGGAATGGCAGGGGTCGCAGGGGATATTCTCGAAACATTCGATAACGACATATCCACCCTTCGCTCTACGCTCTCTGCTGGGGAGGATTTTCTCCACCTCATCCATCGAGGCAACACCGGTCTTTTTCCATTGTTTCATCATCTCTTCCTTTCGATGAGCATCTTGTATTCACAAAGTTACCAAAGGCGATTTCCCGAAGGGCAAGCGGAATGTGGAGCGAATGCTTTGTCATACATCGTTTCGGGTATATTCATTTGTTACACCATAAGCTCCTCCATCTTCTCGAACTTGATTTCTATTTGATTAAATAAGGTTTGTCCTTCTTGGTGAAGTCTCTTCAGTATCATTTGGCAATATTCTGGGTCAATTTCAACGCCGATGCTATTCCTATTGGCCTTCATCGCAGCAAGCATTGTTGTTCCCGTACCACAAAAAGGGTCGAGAACAGTATCTCCGTGGAAAGAAAACATCCTAAGGAGTCTATAGGCTAGTTCAAGAGGAAATGGAGCAGGATGATTTTTCGTTGAGGTTCCGGGAATGTTCCAAATTTGTTGAAACCATACCTCGTAATCTTTTTTGTCAATCATGCTTAGTCGACGTTGTTCCATAGTTGGTTTGCGGTAACCTCCTGGCTTGCGTTGCATAAGGATAAACTCGATATCGTTTTTAATAATAGCATTGGGCTCGTAGGGTTTGCCGAAAAACCTAACGCCATTATTAACTTCGTATGTCGCTTTGGCAATCTTATACCAAATGATTGGGTTTAAATTATCAAACCCTATTTTTCTACAGGATACAGCTATATCCGCGTGAAGAGGGACTACAACATGCCTACCGAATTTTTTTCTTGAGAGACACACATCACCAACCACGCAAACTAATCTTCCTCCAGGGACCAAGATACGATAGCAATGTTGCCAAACTTTTGAGAGTTCTGTTATAAACTCCTCGTAGTCCTCAATATGTCCCAATTGACCAGGACACTCACGGTATTTCTTGAGTGTCCAATAGGGGGGGGAGGTAATAACTAGATGAATACTCTCATCTGGGATAAAAGAAAGATTCCGAGCATCTCCCTGAATTAGGCGATGTAGGGTTTTTTGTTTGGTCATTTGGAGGATACCTCCAGAGTTGAGAGAAGTATTCTAACAGCGGTTTCAATGGACTCTTTTGCCTCGGATGCAAAGACAACACCATCTATATTTTCTGAACGAAGGCGATTCTGGATATTTGTATGTTCTTCAATGAAAGGATAATAAATAACAACTCCAAATTTGCAACTCGGGAAAGTTGACTTTAGTTTATCAGCTTTATTGACAATTTCGTCGCAACGCTTATGAATGTCCCTTCTGGCTTCAATTCTCTTTATATCTATTCCAAACTTGATATCACCTACCTCTGGGCTGGCAGCGTCCAACTCGAATTGCTCACCCTCGGCTAGGAACATTCGTTTGTGAAACTGCAATTTGCCAAACCGATTGAGAGCCTCAAGAATCTTTTTCTCCCAATGCCCTTTCCTTTTTCGAATTTCCTTGTCGATGAAAGCAACTCTGTCAATCCGGCTAAGCGCTGGGATTTCCAGATAAGATGGTAGAAATGGTTTGATGTATCCGGCAATTACTTTAGCTTTGTCTCCGTTCAATCGAGGGCTGTAAGTATCTAAATTCTTAATAGATAGATCCCGTTCAATTGCTCTTGCTGCAATGTTACAAGCAGCTAAAAGTGGTTTAAGGATAAGAGGATGATTGACAATAGCTCTTGCAAGGTCAAGAGCAGTCATACTTGAAAAGACAATAACTTCCACTTCTCGCCTCTCGATAAAGTTAGAAAATGCCTCACGAAGAGCATCTTCTATGGTTTCTTGCCGCGAGTCTGCATCCTCTTTTACCCACCCCATATAATCTGCGTGGCTTCCATATTTATCCGGCATTTTATATCCTCCAACTATTTCGTATCAATCTTGTCAGCTGAACTGTTCCATAGCTCGATTATATTTTCAAGGACAACCGACACCGGGATATCCATACAGGCTCTATCTCCTCTCTTGCATTTTCCCTCGCCGTGAAGGCTGCAGGGAGAGCAATCGAGGTCTCGGGTAATTATTCTGTTTTCGCCTCTGCCGATGGGTGCAAACCCCAGGACAGGATGCGTAGGACCGAAAATCGTTATGGTGTCGAGCCCCAGAGCGGCGGCAAGATGCCCCGGTCCCGAATCATTGGTGACAGCAATATCAAAGAGCGAAACGAGTGCAGCCAACTCATCCAGCTTCATCTGAGCGAAGGTTGCCACCCCATCGGGCTTTTCGATAAGATGCTGGCAGTTAAATATAGCCACGAACAGTTCCCTGTCAACAAGTTTGCGGCAGAGGGAGAGGAAATTGCTTTCTCCCCAATCCTTGAGTTGCCATTTTGCCCCGGGGAAGAGAGCAACCTTCGGAACATCATCAGGGATATTATATATCTTTTTTGCCCTCTTTCTCTTATCCTCCGGGATATCGAGAGCGGGTATTCTGACACAGTTTTCCTCTGGAAAGCCGAGTAGAGAAACTGCTTTGAGGTATCGCGTTATCGTATGTTCCAGATGCACAGACCTGCCTCCCTTTCGGGTGAGTTTTACCCTCTTTCTGTGCTCCTTTGGATAGCGGAGGGTTCTCCTCGAAAGCAGGCTCGATATGAGCCTCGAGCGGACGCTCCCGTGCAGGTCCACGATGAGGTCAAACCTCTCCTTTGCAAGCGTTCTTATACACTGGAGAAGCCCATTTCCCTCGAGAGGGATTACCTTATCCAACTCAGGGAAGAGTGAAACGAGAGGAGCATACTCCTTTTTCGTCAGGAAGCTTATTTTCGATTCTGGCAGGTTTTTCTTGATGGTATCCAAGACAGGTAGGGTGAGGACAATGTCTCCGAATGATGAAAATCTGATGACAAGGATACTGTTCAACTTCAGTATCTGATGGTCTCCTCGACCCTTGCGAGTTCGCTTTCTGTTAGGTGTGAGATGTATGTTCTCCATGACTGGATGAGCTTTTCCCAGAGAGCGTTCCATTCTCTTTCTGTCATATTTTCGGCGTGGAGTGTGGACATAATAGATGCCACAACGGTCTGGATGTCCTCCTTCCGTCTCGACTCGTCGCCCACCCAGGCAAGCAGTGATTTCAGTGCCTTGAAGAGCTGTTTCTCCTCCTCTTCCGAGCATCCTTTCTCGGAGGTTATACGGTATATCTCCTCGAGAGCCCATTCCCTCCTTGCCCAGTTCTTCAGGCACTCTATATCAGGTGAAAGCTCGGGGAAAAGCTGGCAGATAACCGTTGAGAGGCGGTCAAACTCCAGAGAAGAGAGTTGGGTCATTCTGGTGAGAGGATGGTGACCGGGCACCGCTTCGGTGAGGTTTGGCTTCCCGTTGGTATCGAGTCTCGCGAGGAGCTGGGCAGTCCAGCCGTCCAATGTGGGGAAACCGGCTGTGAAGAAAACCCCCGACTTGAGCAGATTCCCGCTGCTGTCCACCAGAATGAAGATGTCATGGAGTTTAACCTTGTTCTTTAACAGTTCGACCTCCCGGTCGTCGAGTGTTGGGACAATCCTGATGAAAGATTTGTCCTCGGGGTCAGGGAGGGTCATCCTGTCTGGCACAAGCCAGCTTTGCTGATGAGGAAAATGCATTATAACTCCTTTAATTTTCTTCTGGCAGCTGCCGCCTCTTCGGAGCCGGGGAATTTTTCTATAAGTTCGTTCAGGATGGATTTTGTCGTTTTCTTGTCGCCCTGAGCAAGGTATGAGAGAGCCATCTTATACATAGCAGTTGGAAACTGCTCTTTGACCGAGGAATACTCTTTTATTGCCAGGTCATATTTCTTCTGGGCGAAGTAGCATTCTCCGAGGTTGAGATGCACCCTGTCCTTTTTCGCTCCGTCGGGGAACTTCTCGAGATACTCTTTGTATCCCTCGATAGCCGAGCTGATTCTGCCCTTTGCTTGCTCCAACAGTGCTGAATCGAACAGTCTATTGGAAGTTGCGGTGTCAGAGGTGTCAGGGATGGTAGGCAGAGCGGTTGTCTGGACTCGCTCGATGCGCCTCGTTATCTCCGAGAAGCGAACTCCCTGCTCTCTCAATGCATTTTCGAGGATGTCGAGCCTGTCCTCTAACACCCTGGAGTTCTGATATGATTCTGTCCTGAGTGTCGAGACCTCCCGTGAAACAGCAGAAAGTGTGCTGTCGATACCGTCGAGCTTCTTTTCCAGCCTGGCATTGCTTGCCCTGATTTCCTCTGCCTCAATCTGGAACTGCTTTATCTCCTTTCGGGTTGCACACCCGCTCAAAAGTAGCGTCACCAGAAGCGGAAATAGAACTGTTCTCATCTTCTTTCCCTGACTGTGAACTCAACCCTCCTGTTCTTTGCCCAGGCCTCCTCCGTATGACCCGTATCGAGAGGGTTATCCTCGCCGTAAGAGACCAGCTTAATTCTGTCTGGCTCGACCCCATTTTTCACCAGGAAACCCCTTACTGTTTCTGCCCTTTTCTGACCGAGGGCAAGGTTATACTGCTCGGTTCCGCGCTCGTCGCAGTAGCCTTCGAGGGTCACACACATATCGGGGGATGCAAGCAGTATCTCGGTGTTTGCCTCAACTGTTCGCCTTGCCTCAGGTGTAAGGGAAAAGCTGTTGAACTCGAAGAAGACCGTCTCGAGTTTTATCTTTTCGACTGGTTGTGCCTCGGTTTCTTCCGTTTCGATTTCCACAGGTCCGGAAGGCAGAGCGGCTGTCTCTGGAGGTGCAGCCTGTTCGCATACCCCACGATAGCAGGCCTTCCTCGGTGTGCAGGCAACAAAGAGAAGGGTTATGATAAGCAGAAAATACAGAGTCTTCATCTTGCTACTTCTTTACCTTGAGTTCAGCCCTTCTGTTTTTTCCCCAGGCTTCTTCATTGTGTCTCGGGTCGGCCGGGCGTTCCTCTCCATACGAGATAAGGTCGATGCGGGTCGCTTCTATTCCATAGCTTACGAGGAAATCTTTGACCGATTGAGCCCTTTTCTGACCGAGGGCAAGGTTATACTGCTCGGTTCCGCGCTCGTCACAATGTCCCTCGACTATGATATTCACATCTGGGTGGGCAATGAGCTGCTCCGCAACGGAGGCAAGAGCTACCCTCGAGCTGTCGACTATATCGTATTTGTCGAAGTGGAAGTAGACTGTCGGAAACACAAGCTCAGGTTCGGGTTCGGGTTCAGGTTCAGGCTCTACCACAGGTTCCTCAACCTGGGGTGTTACCTCCACAATCTCCGGCGGTGGAGCAGTCTTCTTCCCACATCCGGCAAATACGAGCAGTATCACCAGAAACAAGATGGGCAGATGCGATTTCTTTAACATACCGTTCACCTCCTATCGTTTAGTATTCAATTCTCGGCGACCAGGCAGGGTCATAGTTCCACCCGGTCGATGTTATCCTCCGTATGTTCGCACCGTCTGCATCCATTGTATATATCTTGTAGTTGCCCAGCCTGTCCGAGGCGAATGCTATGTGGTATCCATCCGGTGAGAATGAAGGGCATTCGTTGTTGCCGAGTGATGTCAGATAAACCGGAATTCCTCCCGAGACATCCATCACGGCTATCTGGAAAAGCCCATCGAACCTCGAGCAGTAAGCAATCTTGTCTCCTTTGGGTGACCAGCTGGCAAGGTCGTTGTAATTCCCCTCATAGGTGAGCCTGCGGATATTTATCCCTGTTATGTCCATTATGTATATCTGTGGCTTGCCGGAGCGGTCAGAGGTGAAAGCTATCCTGCTACCATCAGGAGAAAATGTGGGGTTCGTGTCGATTGCATTCTCGTATGTCAGTCGCTCCGAGCGCCTCGTGCGGACATCCATTATATATATCTCTGAGTTCCCGTCCTTTGAAACGGTGTAGACGATATTCCTGCCATCAGGAGACCAGGATGCACTGGTGTTCAGCCCGACAAAATCTGATAGAACGGTTATCCTCCGCCTCGTCAGGTCGAGAACATACAGGTCCGGGTTCCCCTTTGCGTATGATGTGAAGCTTATAGCATCCCCGGTAGGTGACCAGGCAGGGGAGAGGATTATTGCGTTTGTCTTTGTCCACTGACAGAGTGAGCGTCCATCATAGTCGATGGCAAAAAGCTCCCTCTTCCCCGTTCTCTTGGAGATGAACGCTATCTTCGTCGAGGCAATTCCATCCTCTCCTGTCAGCTTCTTAACGATGTCGTCCGAGATGTTGTGAGCCAGCCGGTGAATCTTTTCCCGCTCTCTCTTGTAGCTCTTCTTCATAATTCGCTTCCCGTAGGTGGTGCTGAAAAGCTGGACCTTAGCCTCTATTCTGTCATCTTTGCTCTCGAACACGGGCACAACTATAGCATGCACCCCGGCAGTTGCCCAGTTTATGAAATTTATATCCTTCTCATCCAGTATCCCCTGCTCCTGTGGAAACGCTGCCGTATCCATAACAGTGAAGAACGGCGAGAACTCCAAATCCTCCCTTACCGTCTGGGTCAGAACCTCGGATATCCGCCTATCATCAGGGTTCCACACCAGATTCTTCGGGAAAAAGTCTAAAACAGCAATCCGTATCTTCTCCGTTCCGCTATCGGTTATCTTGACATGGACATCTGTCTGTCCATATAACAGTATAAATATAAACAAAATTCCAACGATTGGCAAGATTAAACTACGGTATATGCTCGAATTCAAAATGCACTCCGAGATGGTCGCCTGTGTAATCCTCCGGTAACTCCGGGAACGGAATAGAGCATCTTATCGCCTCTCTGGCGGATTCATCGAATATACTGCTCCCCGATGATTTCTCCACCTTTAACCCCTTTATCCGGCCGTCTCTCAAAATGATAAAGTATACAGTTGTTCGAAGTGTTATACCCCCCCTTGCCGGGTTCTTCCAGTTTGATGAAACCTTGTTCACTAACAGATTTATATAAAAGAAATCAGAAAAGTTCTCGTCGTCAAGCCTTATCTTCGATTCCTCTCCCCTTTTTCCCTCTTTTTTCAGCTTCTCCTGTTTCTCTTTCGGTTTCGCCTTCGGTTTGACCTTTTTTGTTGTATGAACAGGTAGGGTCTTCTCGAGCGGTTTCGGCTTCTCTTTGGCTACGATATCCGTTTTCTCCTCCTCGACGAACTCCGGCAGGATTCTCACCCGATAGACCTTCTCCGGTAATTTTGACCTTCTCGCTGTGAACCCCGAGAGAGCAAAGACGAGAAAGAAAGCGGCAATATGCCCTCCGAGGGATATGAGGAATTCATTTCTCATCTTCTCTCTTCTGGGAGGGCGACCAACCCCAGCTCATCGAGCCCTGTTTCCCTTATGTATCCTATCACCTTGATGACCGTTTCATACGGAACGGACCTGTCTGCCTTGAGTGCAACACGGGAGAGCTTCCCGGCATCATGCATAGACTTGACAACCCTCGGGAACTCCTCGAGCGTTACCTTCTTATATCCTATATATATTGTTCCATCCTTTTTGATGGTTATCATCTCGCCGGAGTATTCCTTGCTCCTTGCAGCGCTTGTCTTGGGAAGTGAGACATCGAGCCCCGAATCCACCGTGACGGAGGAGGTTATCATAAATATCGCAAGTAGCATAAGCGTTACATCCACGAGGGATGACAGGTTCGGCATCGATGTTAGATTGAGCCTCCTCAACGCTTTTCCTCCCTCAATGCAACAAGTATCATTTTTGATGCAACCTCATGCATTCTTGCCTCGAGACTCGCTGTCTGCTTGGTGAAGTAATTGTAGAATAGAAGAGCTGGTATGGCAGCTATGAGTCCTACAAGTGTTGTGGTCAGTGCTGCGGCAAGTCCCGGACCAACGACCACAATGCTCGTCGAGCCGTGGAGCCCGATGTTCAAGAAAGCCTTCGATATACCCCAAACGGTTCCCAGAAGCCCCAGAAAGGGCGAAGCCGATGCGGCAGAGGCGAGAATATCCAGACCACGGGAGAAATGTTCTACCTCCTCGACAACAACACGGTTCTCTGCCTCGTGGAGTCCTGCGGCAGGAGAAGAACTATCCGGGTTATACTCGAACCGCATAGCATCGAGAAGCTTCCCAAACGGATTATCCCTTCTGGGAAGGCGAAGAGAGATAATCTCATTAAAGCACCTTCCCCGTATATTCCTCACGAGCCAGCGATAACCCCGCCATA
>NATO01000125.1 GCA_002085385.1 candidate division Zixibacteria bacterium 4484_93 | reverse complement strand
TAAGGTGTGGTTATAACCTCATCGCCGGGCTTAACATTGCAGGCTCGAAGGGAGAGAAGCAGGGCATCTGTCCCGGAGGCAACACCAACAGCATACTTTGTCCCGGAGTATTCTGCTACCGCCTGCTCGAACTCCTTTACCTCAGGCCCGAGGATAAACCTGCCGTGCTCAAAGACACGAGCAATAGCAGAATCGATGTTATCCTTCAAATCTTTGTATTCCCTTGTAACATCTAAAAGAGGGACAGGCATATTTTTCTCCTTGTTTTGAGTTTGTAGAATTTTTTCAGATAATAAATCGAATTTCTGCGGAATGTCAAACTAAATTAACCTTCCAGCTCGTTAATGGTGCCTATCATATAGAAGCGGTCCTCGGGATAGGAGTCGTATTTCCCGTCGATTATCGCCTTGAATCCTGCGACCGTTTCCTTGATATGCAAGTATTTGCCAGCTCTCCCGGTGAACGGCTCGGCGACAAAGAACGGCTGGGAGAGGAACTTCTGTATCTTCCGTGCCCTTGAGACTATCAGTTTATCCTCCTCCGAGAGCTCCTCGACACCCAGAATCGCTATTATGTCCTTGAGCTCATTGTATCTCTGAAGGAATTCCTGCACACGCCTTGCAGTGTTGTAATGCTCCTCTCCAACGATCGCCGGGTCGAGTATCTTCGATGTTGACTCGAGAGGGTCAACAGCCGGGTATATCCCCTGTTCCACAAGCTCGCGGGAGAGCACAGTGGTTGCATCGAGATGACTGAATGTGTGAGCAGGAGCGGGGTCCGTGAAGTCGTCAGCGGGGACATAGATTGCCTCGACCGCCGTAATAGACCCCCTGTGGGTTGAGGTTATCCTTTCCTGGAGCTGTCCCATTTCTGTTGCGAGTGTCGGCTGATACCCGACAGCAGATGGGATCCTGCCCAAAAGAGCCGATACCTCGCTGCCTGCCTGTGAGAATCGAAAGATATTGTCGATGAAGAGCAGAACATTCTCCTGCTCCTCGTCCCTGAAGTATTCTGACATTGTCAGGGCTGTGAAACCGACAAGCATCCTGACACCAGGGGTCTCGTTCATCTGCCCGAAGACAAGGATGGACTTCGGAAGAACACCCGATTCCTTCATCTCACGGTAAAGCTCGTTCCCTTCCCTTGAGCGTTCTCCAATCCCGGCAAATACAGAATAGCCACCATGGAACTTGATTACATTCCGTATGAGCTCCATAATGAGCATCGTTTTACCGACGCCTGCACCACCGAAAAGCCCTGTCTTCCCACCTTGCATATAGGGTGCGATGAGGTCCACCGCCTTTATCCCTGTTTCGAGTAGCTTGATATCCGTATCCTGTTCCTCGATGGACGGTGCAAGCCGATATATCGATGCTCGCTCGAGCGTCTTTATCTCTCCAAGACCGTCGAGCGGCTTGCCGAGAACATTAAACATCCTGCCGAGTGTCGCCCTGCCGACAGGAACAGAAATCGGTTTCATCATATCCTCGACGGCATCGCCTCTGGCAAACCCCTCCGTCGGTCCAAGTGCAATCGCACGGACAACACCATCTCCTATCTCCGCTTCAACCTCGAGAACAAGCTCTTTCCTGTCCTTGTGAACGACGAGGGCATTCTTCACTGTAGGGATAAACCCCTGCGGGAACTGAACATCGACAACGGGTCCCCGAATGGCTATTATCCTGCCGTTTCTCTCCATAGTTGAGAACCAATTTATCGATTTTGGTGGACAAGTCAAGAGAAGTTTAACTCGTTGAAATCTTGCAGTCTGGGAGGTAAGACATAAGGAGAGAAGCCTGGGATTATCTCAGAAGGAGCATCTTGCGTGAGAGCAGATTTCCCCCCGCCTTCAGACGATAGAAATAGACACCACTTGCCACAGGATTTCCATTTTTATCCATACCATCCCAGGTGACCTCGTATGAACCCGGCGGAAGCTCCTCATCTATAACTGTCTTTATCTTATCGCCGAGCAGATTGTAAATATCGAGCCTCACAGAGACAGGAGTATCCCCTCCTATACCGAAGGAGATAGAAGTAGCTGGATTAAACGGGTTCGGATAGTTGGAGGTAAGATAGAACCTTCCCGGATAGGTTCTTGCCTCATTTACATCGAGCTCGAGCGTATCGAGAATCTGCGGATTAGCCGTATTCAATATACAGGAAGTAAAGAATGTATCCCCTGGGGAAGCTGTGGTTACCACATAAACGAAGAAGGAATCACCCGGGTCCCAGGAGAAACGGTGGAATGAAGTACACTCGACCCATACAACGGCGAATGTGTCCGGTATGGTTGGCGGGTCATAGTAGATTTTATACATATTGGGAGGTATCGTGTCCCCATCGATTATCGTATCCGATACCGCCCAGGAACTTGACGAGTCTTTCAAGAAGCTCCAGAAGGTAACTGTCCCTTCAGGAGGGGCACCATTACTAGGAAAGATAACGGGAGTGATGACCGAGTGTGCAACCCCCTGTGCAAAAAGAGGAAATATCATTACAAGCAAGATGCCGAGCGATATTATAACCTGCTTCATCTTTCTCCTCCTTGACCACTATGGCCAGATGACCTCTTCTGTTGCGTTAATAAGATATACTCCTCCCGGATGGACGGAGAAATTCCCTATCCAGAAGCCGAGTCCTGCGATATATACACAGCTTCTCCCGACCTGCTGAGTCACGGGGTCCCAGACAGAAACCGCAGTGCAGCCAGTAATACTTGCTCCAAGTTCCGCAGCCGTGGTAACGGTTGCATCGAGTGGAAGAACTATAACATTCTGGTCGGTGCCTGTGCTCGGATAGATATGAACCTGCCAGGACGGTGGAACCTTGCCGACAAGAGTGTATATCTCATCCGTTGGAACATTTACCTGATATGGATAGCCGATGTTCAGGGTATAGTCTCCTATCCAGAAAAGCCCTAACCTGACACAGGAGTTGACAAATGTCTGCTCATTCACATCCCACAGACTGACAGCGGTGCAGAAAGGAATATCAGAACCCAGCTGCGATGCCATCAGGATATCATCGTTAAACAGCACAAGTCCGACCCAGTTAGCATCCGTGGCAAATCCAGCCCCCTCATATAGAGGATAGTCGAACTCACCAACTGTCCCGTAAGTATGGACTACGGAACCGGATTCAATTGCCTCGACTATATAGTAAGACTGGTTCAATGTATCTCCAGTGTGGCTTGCTGCATCCGTAAAGAATGTGTCGGTGGTCGTTGTCAACGGTGGAGCTGATGGGCTAAAATACGGGTCGTTGGTGGAGCGATATACCTTATACTCGTCTGCATTTGGATATTTCGACCAGTCGAGCCTGACATCTCCGGTGACAATGCTTATCCAGATGTCAAAAGTTGGCCTATACACCTCGAAGTAAGCCCAGGCAGTGTCTGCTCCCCAACCACGCCAGTCCTCCACTATAACGAGCAGGCTATCCAGCCCTGTCCAACTAAGTGAATCCACGGTGAATCGACGAGTGTGTCCGCAATGTCGTCCCGAACAACTATCGTCCCCTCAACATAATAGACGCCCAGCGTATCCGGGAAACGATATTCTGTTATGTATGTATCAATCACGGTGGCAAGCCAGTTGGTTATCCCCGAGTACGAGAACTCGATGGTGTCAGATACTCCGGTCGAGTTGTGAGTTCCAATGGCTGTTATCTCCCAGGGGTATGTCTGCGGTCTATGAGGGATAAGGGCACGCAAGGAGTCCCGAGCCACAAAAAGTCCATACCAGCCCCAGATACCGTGTGGGGAGACAAAAATTGTATCCCAGGCTCCGGTGGCTGTGTCGAGATATGCTGCCTGTATATCCCAGGAACGATGCAGGGCAATATCCTTTCCCAGATTTTTAATCTTTGCGATACCATCTCTTATCCAATCCGGTAAATCTGATATCTCGAAGATGGTTGTATCCACATTCAAAGATGTATCCTGCGAGGTAATCATCAGCTGCCAGGACAGTCCCAGAGCGTTGTCAGGTAGGCTATCGGTCACCGCGAACAGCATATTCTCAAACACCGAATCCGGCAGTTCCTCCACGATTGCCTCGATTGTTTCCAATGGAAGAACCATACCTGCGATAAGCAGTATAATCTCGTGAGGGAGGGTGGATATGAGAAGCTGCAGACCGCCTGCGGGAACATCGGCTATGAACTCCCTCAATGTCGAGTCGGGGACGGCATCCATCATTGCGAGGAGCTCATCATCCGGGGCAGTGTCAACCATCCGCCGCAGGTCAGAATCGGGAATACTATCAACGATGTCCCGAATATCGCTATCCGACATACCCCTTACTGCATCCAGTATCAGGTTCGGGTCGGAGTCGACCAGAGCATCGGCAAGTGTCTCAAGGTCAGAATCGGAGCAGTCGTGCATTATCACACCACATATTGTAGCATCGTCTGCGGCACGGAAGAGAGAAGGTGTCCATGGTGGCGGCAGGATGCTTTCGAGAGTCGCATCATCGAGCCCTCTTGCGGCACTTGCAAGGTCGGAGCAGGGAATATTGCTCAGAATAGTCCGCACAACAGAACCGGGAAGGTCGCGAACAATGTTAAGTATCGTAGAATCGGGAAGACTATCCACAAACTCGGCAAGCTCCGAATCCGAGATGGAATTTACCAGCTTCCTGAGTGTCGAATCGGACACAGCATCTATAAGCTCGAGCACCACCGAATCGGGCATAAAATCCAGTATCCAGCGGAATGTCGAGTCGGACAGAGAGTCGATGAGCGCATGCAGGAGCGAGTCGGACATCGAGTCGATAAGCTCCTCATAGAACGAATCGGGCAACATACCGAGCATAATATCTATCGGGAATAATGTGTCCGGAGGAGAAGCATCATCGACAAGCCGAATCTGTATATAGCGTGAAGAAAGTATGTCGATTAACTGTTCTCTGTTAGCGGATTCTGTTTCCCATATCGTGTCAAGCTTGGTTGAGAGCCATCCGGGGATATGTGTCGAAGCGAAACTAACAGTATCAGCCACTCCGCTCGTGTCGGTGGCAATTATATCGACATTCCAGGCATAATGCCATAGATTATCGGGGTAAAGAGCACTCAGAGAATCATAGTGGTCATAAAGCCACCTTATCCCACTCTCACCGGAAACAGTGAAATCCATATTCATTGGCACACCTGTTGTATCCGTTCCCGTGGCAATAACCCTCCAGTTGTGCTGTCCAGTACTGTCCCGAACATAGAAAAAAATCTCCCTTATCTGGTCTCCGAGCCAGGCAGGATAACCCGAGGACTCAACCCACATCGTATCTATATGGCTGGGAACGGCCGTAGGGGCAGCAGTTATGTCTCCTATGGGTGTCAGAACAGAAACGGCAGAAGCCAGAAGAAAGATGACAAGAAAAACACCGCTATTCCCAACATTTGCTCTCATCTTCCACTCCTTGCTAATATGTCATCTTAATATATTATTTATCGGCAATTTCTTTCGCATTCTTAACTTGACTTCTAATATATAATCATATTTTTTATGTTTTGTCAAGATATTTTTGCATTTTTCATTTTTTCGAAGGAATATCTTTCTTGCTATAACGATGTTTCATTGCTATATTGATAAAAATACTTGGCAAAGGTTAAAGTCTTATTATTTGTAGGGGTTTTCATCGGAGGGAGAATTCTGTGAGATGGCGAGTTATTCTACTTGGATTTCTGCTTTTGGGAGCATCTTTCCGTGTTGATGCTGCACCTTCCGGGGCGCTTGTTGCAGAGAGGCTCTCACCTGACGATTCTGTTGTCTCTGCCTGCTCGGAGCTTCCTGTTCGCTTCCAGGTATATTTTTCCGACAGCACACAGAAGATACTCTGGATAGATGTGCCAATACTCTCGACCGGTGTCTATGGTTATTCGACGCTCAAGGATACGCTTTCAGGGCGCGGGTTTTCATCCGATTATACGACCGTATCGAGCGACACGATAACCGATTCCCTCTGTGGGGAATATGACATAATTGTTCTGGGCTTCAATCTTCCTCGTGACCTGACAGCGGCTGAGCGGACAGCTCTGGAGGGTTTTGTCTCGGATGGTGGTGGACTTTTTGTTATAACAGAATATGGAACAGACAGGACAGAGTATAATGCAATATTAAGCGCATACGGGATATCGCTGATAGGTGCTATCGACTTTGCGTTCACCCTCAGCCTCTCTTCTCATCCTGTAACCGCTGGGGTATCGGATATAACAGGGAACGGAGTAACAGAAATCTCGACCTCCTCGCCTGCTTCCTGCATAGGGGATTATTCATATCTTTTTACAACATATTGCGGGCTTGCGGTGCGGAATTATGGCAGCGGTAGGGTCGTCTGCTACTTCGATGAGCTTGCCTTCAT
>NATO01000124.1 GCA_002085385.1 candidate division Zixibacteria bacterium 4484_93 | reverse complement strand
GCAGGGAAAACTCGCAAGCTCGCGACGGCAAGGATTGAGGTTGAGATAAAGGAACCAGTAAAGGTTAAAGAGGGGGGGTTCTCTATCTGGATTATTGTGGTAATAGTAGCTGTGGTTCTGGCTATTGTAGCCTATATCATCATCCGGAGGCGCAGGCCGAAGGAAGAGAAACTGCCGCAGACACAGGTTCCACTCGAGGAAGAGCTACTGAAGAAGCTTAAGGAGGCAAAGCAGCTCGAGAAGGAGAACCCGGATGAGTTTATCACACGGATATCAACGCTCACGAGGAGATATATAGCGAGGGAATATGATATCCCCGCTGAAATCGCCTCGACGGAGGAGTTAGTGCAGGCTTTGAGTGAGCTCGGCGTTCCGAGCTTCTCCAAGTTCGAATGGATACTTACCAGACTTGATAAGATAAAGTTTGCCGGGCATAAGCTCGACACTGCCGAAACAGAAGAATTATACGGAAAGCTTGAAGCTATACTCGAAGAAAATCTTCCCAAAGGAGGGGACAATGAATGAGGAGATTGTAAAGCTGAATGCCGAGATTGAAAAAGAGAGCGAGTTCATCGACAGGCTCCGTGAGGCAATTCACAGGAGGATAGTCGGCCAGGAGGCACTAATCGACAGGCTACTGGTCGGACTTTTATCCGATGGACATATCCTGCTCGAGGGGGTTCCCGGGCTTGCCAAAACACTCGCCGTCAGAACACTCTCCGATGTTATCAAAACAAACTTCCAGAGAATTCAGTTCACACCAGACCTCCTGCCCGCAGACATAATCGGCACACTCGTCTATAATCACCAGACGGGTGAGTTCATCACCAAAAAAGGACCGATATTCTCCAATATCATCCTTGCCGACGAGATAAACCGCGCACCAGCAAAGGTGCAGTCGGCACTGCTCGAGGCAATGCAGGAACGACAGGTGACTATCGGCGATGAGACATTCAAGCTCGATTCACCGTTCCTCGTTATGGCAACAGAAAATCCTATCGAGCAGCAGGGAACATATCCGCTCCCTGAGGCACAGGTCGACCGATTTATGCTGAAGGTACTCATAGATTATCCAAAGAAGGATGAAGAGAAGCAGATTATGAGAGTCTATTCGGAGAAAAACTTCATTCCTATCGAGCCTGTGGTCGAGCCGAAGGAGATACTCACTGCAAGGGAGGTGGTCAAGAGAATCTATGTCGATGAGAAGATAGACGACTACATTCTCGATATCGTCTTCGCCACACGACAGCCAGAGAAATATGGAATGGAGGAGCTATCCGACCTCATCGCCTGGGGAGCATCACCGAGAGCAAGCATATACCTCAAAAAGGTCGCTCGTGCTCATGCATTCATCAACCACAGAGGTTATGTTACACCGGAGGATGTCAGGGCGATGCTGTTCGATGTATTGAGACACAGGGTTATCGTCACTTATGAGGCAGAAGCAGAGGAGATGACATCCGAGGATATTATCCGCAAGATAGTTAACAGAATAGAGGTCCCCTGATATGATACCAAAGGAGATACTGAAGCGCATAAGACGCATCGACCTCAGGACACGTCGACTCGTCAACGATATCTTCTCCGGTGAATACCACAGCGTTTTCAAAGGGAGAGGAGTCGAATTCTCCGAGGTAAGGGAATACTCCTTTGGAGACGACATCAGAACGATAGACTGGAATGTCAGAGCTTTTATACTATAAGCCACAGGATAAAAAAACCGACATTGCAGCCTCTCTCGAGTTCCTCCTTCGGGTGACACAGAAACACACTATCTCTTTCCTCGTCTCGGATTTCATTGCGGAGGGGTATGAAAAACCGCTCGCCATAGCCGGCAAGAAGCACGACATAATCCCTGTGGTCATAACCGACCCAAGAGAAACAAGCCTCCCCTCTATCGGGCTTATCGAACTTGAGGATGCCGAGACAGGCGAGATGTTGCTGCTCGACACCAAGGATATGAACCTTGTTAAACAGTTCTCAGAAAGTGCTATCGCCTCGACAGAGAAGAGAAAGAACATATTCAACTCCATCGGATTGGACACAATAGAAGTCTCAACCGACACCGACTACCTGCCGAAGCTCGTAAGTTTCTTCCGCAGGAGGGAGAGAAGATTCTAAAAGGAGGAAAGATGAATAACAAACTTCTCGATATTGTCATTATTGTTCTCCTCGTTCTGATATTCCTGTTCTCCATTCTAACCTGGGTTTCCACAAGGGGGACCAAGGAAGAGAAATTATCCACGCTGATAGGCTATGCAAGCAGGCTCAGGGATTCAGGTCTGTATAACCAGGCTATCGGGACATACGAGAAGCTCCTGGAAAAGGGCAAGCTCGACAGAGAGAAGGCAGAAAACATAATCTACACAATTGGAACGATTTATATGGATGACCTGCGAGATTACTCTAATGCACTCGCACAATTCCTGAAACTGCGTGAATTATACCCCAAATCTCATCTCTTATCCGATGTACAGAAGAGGATTGTCACCTGTCTGGAGCATACAGGAGAGTCAGCGCAGGCACAGAGAGAGCTTGAGAGGGCAACATCCGTGGAGAAGACAGAGGATATCCGTCCGGGCGATGTCGTTGTCGCCGAGCTTGGTAAGAGGAGAATATCTCTCCGGGAGCTGGATAAGGCTTACAATAATCTCCCTGAACAGATGAAGAAGCAGTTTGCAGGCAGGACGGGCAAGAAGCAATTTTTGTCGAGTTATGTTGCACAAGAGCTTGTATATGAGGCTGCCGTCCGAGCAGGGCTTGAACAGGAACCGGAGGTCGCAGAAACCATAGAAAACATCAAGAAGCAAATCCTCCTTCAGGAATACTATAAGAGAAATATAGGGAAGGAGATAAAACCGACGGAATCTGACCTGCGACTGTATTACGATGCCCACAAGGATGAATTTGAGGGGAAAAGCTTCAATGAGGTAAAAGCGACAGTGAACCAACTTTATGCAGAGGAGAAACTCAAGGAAAAGGAGCAGGAGCTCCTCTCGAAGATGCTCCAATCGCAGGATGTGAAGATATATCCTGACAGCGTAAGGTAGAGTGTATGAAAAGGATTGCTCTCATACTGGCAACAGTTCTCACAGCATCGGCTCTGTATAGCGGGGTCTCCGTATCGACCGAGGTAAGCAGGTCGGAGATAACCATCGGGGATACCCTCACATATGTAGTCCATATAGAGTATGATACGACGCTTTCAGTCGAGTCCCCCTCTGCAGGCGAGAACCTCGGGCAGTTCGAGATACGAGACTTCAACATAAGCGAGCCAGAAACACTGAACGACAAGGTCAAGCAAAACTTCTCATACATCATCTCTACATTCGACATAGGCGAGTTTGAGATACCGCCTATTGGAGTGCTTTACAAGTCTCCAGGTGACACAACCCTCAAGGCTATTATGACCCAGCCCGTCAAGATAACCGTCAACAGAATATCGCCTGAGGATGCAACAGAAATAAGGGATGTGAAAGGTCCGGAGAACTTGCCTTTCGACTACCGGAAGGTTATCACAATTTCTGCCATCATCATTGTAGTCTTGCTTGCTATTGCCTTTATTATCTACTATATAAAGCGGAAGAAGAAGGGAATATCGCTGCTTGGGTTCGCGGCTCCACCGAGACCGCCCGATGAGATCGCACTCGAGCGACTCCTTTCACTCGATGAATCAGGACTCCTCGAAAAGAGAGAATATAAGCGGTTTTTCACCCAGCTCTCGGATATTCTCAGGGAGTATCTCGAAGCTCGCTTTGAGGTTTCTGCCCTCGAATCGACAACGAGCGAACTGCTGCAACAGCTTGATAACATTGAGGAAATTGGCAGAGATGTAATAGATAGCATAACACAAATCCTACAACTGTCTGATTTGGTTAAATTTGCAAAATATATTCCCCTTGATGACGAGAGCTTCGGGGTGGTTGATGATGTTCGTTCGATAATTGAACAGACAAGAAAGGAAGAGATAATAAATGCCACAGCTTGATTTTCAGAACCCATATATACTACTTCTGATTCTGCCGGTGGTTTTCCTTTTTTGGCTTTCAAGAAAGCGTCGGGGGACTTCGATTCGGTTCTCATCGCTCGGGTTCATCGGGAGTGAGGGGAGGAAACCAAGTAGGAGGGTTGTCCTGTATCCGCTCCTCAACATCTTGAAGCTGATTATAATTGTTGTTATAATAGTGGCTCTCGCAAGACCCCGTTTCGGCAGGCAGGAGGAGAAAATCTACACGGAGGGGGTCGACATAATGCTCGTGTTCGATGTCTCCTCGAGTATGAAGGCAGAGGATTTCAAGCCCAAAAATCGGATAGAGGCAGCAAAGGTTGTTGCCGAGGAGTTCATCGAGGGGAGAACAAACGACCAGATTGGACTCGTTGTATTTGCTGCAAAGAGCTTCACACAATGCCCGCTCACGATTGATTACGGGATAGTGATTAACTTCCTCAAGCAGACATATATCGGTATGATAGAGGATGGAACCGCAATCGGGACGGCAATCGGTACTGCAGTCAACCGCCTGCGACACTCGAAGGCAAAGAGCAAGGTGATAGTACTTTTGACAGATGGCATAAACAACCGGGGAGAAATCGACCCTATCACAGCAGCTAAACTTGCAAAGGCAATGAATATAAAAATTTACACCATCGGGATGGGTAAGAGGGGGTATGCTCTTTATCCTGTGGAGGACCCGATATTCGGGAAGAGATATGTAAAGATGCCAGTGGAAATAGATGAGAAAACGCTCGGGCAGGTTGCATCTATCACAGGTGGGCAGTATTTCCGGGCAACGGATGAGAACAAGCTCCGGGAGATTTACAAACAGATAGATGAGATGGAAAAGACAAAAATCGAGGTCCAGAAATTCGTTCGATACAAGGAACTATTCCCACAACTTATCGGTCTGGCGGCTATCCTTCTGTTCATACTGTTCATACTTGAGAACACATATTTAAGGAAGCTGCCTTGAAGGGGAGATGAATATGTTCAGGTTTGCAAACCAGCAGATGCTTTATCTACTCGCACTGGTGGTCTGTTTGCCTCTTCTGTTTTACATCTTCGACAGACATGCAAAGGGCCTCCTTGAGCGGTTCGCCACTGGCAATGTGCTGTCGGTTATCATCGATAGCGTCAACTGGAGGTCGAGAAGGATAAAGCGGGTTCTCTTTACTGCGGGTCTCTTTTTCCTTGTTCTTGCTCTTGCTCGCCCACAGTTCGGGACAAAAATCGAGGAGGTGAAGCGAAAAGGTATGAACCTTGTTGTTGTGCTCGATGTCTCAAACTCGATGCTTGCGGAGGATGTCAAGCCGAACAGGCTGACCCGCTCTAAGATAGAGGTCTCAAGCATAATAGACAAGCTCAAGGGAGATAGAATAGGTATTGTTCTCTTTGCTGGTGAGGCTTTTCCTTACTGTCCCCTGACGCTCGACGGTGTGAAGATATTCACCGTCGGGATAGGTTCGCCTGCCGGTGAGCCGATACCCACCTATAACGAGAGCGGGCAGAAGACGGGCTATAAGCGGAATGAGGATGGCAGTATCGTCACATCCAAACTGGACGAGAAAAGCTTGCAAAAGATTGCACTCATCACCGACGGGAAATACTATCGAGCGAGCCCCGGGCAGGCTGAACTGGATAAAATTTTCTCCGAGATAGAGAAAATAGGAACGGAAGAATTTGCATCGAAGAAGTTCACAACCTATGAGGATAGATACAGGTATCCTCTCGCCTTAAGCGGGCTGCTTCTGCTCGCAAGTTTCCTATCGAATGACAGAAAAAAAAGGAGAAAGCAGTGAGCTCGAGGTTAATTTTAACAGTTGCTCTTCTTCTTTGCTCGTTCTATGCTCTTTACGCCGACTCTCCGAGAAAAACAAACAAGGAGGGAATCAATCTTTACGAGCAGGAAAGGTTTGATGAGGCGCTTGAGCGATTTCGTTCAGCTCAACTGGATAAGCCGGAAGAGCCTATCCTTCACCATAATGTCGGCGTCTCGCTGTATAAGATGAAAAAATATGACAAAGCAATAGAGGAACTCGCTAAATCAATACCAGAGATAGAAGATACTTTACTTAGCTCAAAAATCTATTATAATATAGGAAATTGCTATTTCAAGATGGATAGCCTCCTGAACAGTATATTTTACTACCAGCAGGCACTGAAACTGAACCCGAACGATGAGGATGCGAAATATAACCTTGAGCTTGCATTGTCGCTTCTGAAGCAGAACTCCCAAAAGAAGCAGACACAAAGTCAGCAGCAACAAAAACAGCAACAAAAGCAGCAACAGAAACAAGAGGAAAGTCAAGAGCAAAAACAGCAAGAAGAACAGAAACAGAAGAAGGAGGGCGAGATATCAAAGGAGGAGGCAGAACGGATCCTCGACGCTTTAGAACAGCAGGAAAAGGAGACTCAAAAGGACCAGGTAAGACAACTCCCGGGGAGAGGGGTACCTGGCAAGGACTGGTAGAATGAGAAACCTCGGAATAAGGGTTGCAATTCTCTTGATGCTCCTGCCGGTGTCACTTCCAGCGGGGGACATAAGCTTCAGTGCCTATGTATCGCAGAAACAGGTCTCTTCTGGGCAGGCTGTCCAGCTGACACTCTCTCTACAGGGAGACCTCCCTTCGAGGTTACCTCAGCCCGAAATACCTGACATAGAAAAAGATTTCTCGATTCTCGGTTCATCATCGTCGTCATCAAGCAGCATAAGTATTATCAACGGCAAGGTCACGAGCACAAAAACGAAAAACTTCATCTATTACATACAGCCGAAACATAGTGGGACATTAACCATACCATCTGCGAGGATAAATATCAAGGGACGAACCTACAGGACAGAGCCGATAACTATCAATGTATCCAAAGGGTCAGCCACTCCTCAGCCAACAACTCCAGGTGCTTCTTCACCTGCACAGCCAGCACCGAAAACATCGGGCAAGGATATCTTCGTCTCCGCTTATGCCGATAAAAAGACCGTTTATGTCGGCGAGCAGGTAACCGTCTACTTTACACTCTACACCAGGCTGTCAGTTGCAAGGCTATCCGTTGAATCCGACCCGAGATTTGAGAACTGCTGGACAAAGGACATCTTCCAGGCACAGAAACTCGATTACAGGACAGAGGTCATCAACGGTATCAGATACAACGCAGCTCTATTAAGAACGACCGCTGTCTTCCCGATAACCGATGGGACTATAACGATAACCCCGATGCAGCTTGTCGGGGAGGTATATACTCGCTCGAGGGGGTTCTTCGACTTCTTTGGGGCAACCCGCAATGTATCCATCGTTGGGAATCCACTGAAAATTAAGGTATTGCCGTTACCAAGAGAGGGTAAGCCATCCAATTTCTCGGGCGGTGTCGGGCAGTTTTCTATATCCAGCTCACTTGATAACCCGAATGCAAAGGCAAACGAGGCTTTCACACTTCGGGTCAGGATAAAGGGAACAGGGAACATACATTCGATATCCGCACCAAATGTCAATTTGCCGCCAGACTTTGAGCTATTTGATACCCAGACCAAGGATAACATAAAAATTAAGGGGAATAAGCTCACAGGTAGTAAGCTCTTTGACTTTATCATAATCCCGCGCTCGGAGGGTAAATTCGAGATTCCGCCTGTTCTGTTCTCCTATTTCGACCCCAAGAGCAAAAGCTACAGAACAATAAAGACAGACACTATCACCGTAATGGTCGAGAAGGGAGAGGAGGTAGCAAAGGGGGAGAAGATATTCCTTCCAGCGAAGTCAGGTGTCAAGACTCTCGGCGAGGATATCGAGTTCATCAAACCAGACAAAGAAAGACTGTCATCCTATCCTGTCCACCCTCGATATAGCAATCTGATTCTCGTTGCCGCTGCTGAAATCGTTTTAATTCTGCTTTTCTTTTTCCTCGCCAGAAGGAGGAGGCGGCTCCTTGAGGATGAGACTTATGCGAGGCTATCTCGGGCGTACTCGAGGGCAAGGAAGGGACTGAAAAGGGCACAGGAACTCGCCAGAAAAGGGGAGAGCGATGCCGCATACGGGCTCATCTCCGAGACCGTCGAGAGATATATTTCTGAGAGACTGCTCATCCCCTGGACAGATTTCAACGAGGTTGCCAGCCGTATGGAGGAACAGGGGTTTACGAGGGATGACACGGAGAGGATCCGGCATCTTATGGATGACTGCTACGGCTCGAGGTTCTCACCTGGAGCGTCGGATGAGGCAAAACTCGACAAACTCCTCAAAGATGCTAAGCAACTCATAAATTACATCGAGAAGCAGGTATGAGTATGAAAAAGATAATCCTGTCGGTGGCTTTTCTTCTGATATCCGTTCCTGTATTCGGTGAGTCCGCTGTAGAAAAGTATAACCACGGCAATGCCCTGTATCGCCAGGGGAAGTATGATGAGGCAGCAAAGCTATACGAGGAGGCGCTTGCATCGGGAGTACATAGTCCTGAGCTCTATTTCAATCTCGGCAACGCTTACTTCCGGTTGAAGAACCTTGGAAAGGCTATACTCAGCTACCGCCGTGGGCTAATATTCTCACCCAGAGACAAGGAACTCCGCTACAATCTTCGCTTTGCCACCGCTTACACAAAGGACAGGATACCGTCCATATATGAGGGGTTTTTTGGGAAAATATATCGTAAGATAATAGAGTTTGCCAGCTTCGCCGAGCTGCTCAGGCTCCTCATACTGTTATCTGTCATCCTGACTGTTAGTGTCATTTTGTATATGTTCCGCCGCAGGGGGATGACCCTTGTGATTTGCTTCGGGATGTTCTTCCTGCTGGTTGCTGCCGTTTTTCTCCTCAAGATGTCGGATAGATGGGAGACGCGAGCTGCTGTTGTCCTCAGCCCGAAGCTCGATTGCTTCTCCGCTCCAACCACCGAGTCGGAAATACTGTTCACAATTCACGAGGGGACAACTGTTGCACTGGAGGAGTTGCGAGGGGACTGGCTCAAAATCTCCCTTACCGATAATCGAGTAGCCTGGGTCCCACAGAAGGCAGTTGAAATGGTGATACCCCACGAAAACAGCCAGCTTTCAACCCTGAAATGAAGTAGAGGTTCTCCTTCGGCTCGCAATGACTACTTCTATGGTTTGAACTATCGTCAAAAATATTTACATTTTTTAGTAATCTCTAACATATGCATCCATATTGAAAGAGAGGTATGTAGTTTATCATCTCATTGGTCTGTTATGTTTTAAGTTGTAAATCATTGGTTTGTTATGTTTCTTTGGTGTGTGAAGCAATTTAATAACATATGTATCCATATTGAGGGAGGGGGGA
>NATO01000123.1 GCA_002085385.1 candidate division Zixibacteria bacterium 4484_93 | reverse complement strand
GGCTATAGAGATAAAACCTGATTACGCTGAGGCTTGGTATAACAAAGGAGTTCTTCTTGCCAATCTCGCACGATATGAAGAAGCAATCGAAGCTTACGACAAAGCTATCGAGATAAATCCTGATTACGCCGAGGCTTGGTATAACAAAGGGCTTGCTCTTGTCGGACTCGAACGATATGAAGAGGCTCTCGAAGCATTCAACAAGGCTATAGAGATAAAACCTGATTACGCTCTGGCTTGGTTTGGCAAAGCTATCACATATTCTATAAAAGGTAACAAGGAAGAAGCCTTGAAAAACCTATCCAAGGCAATTGAATTAGACCCCAAACTCAAGCAACTTGCCAAAGGGTTCTCAGCCTTCATTCCCCTCCGGGATGACGAGGAGTTCAAAAAGATTGTGGAATAAGAAACAGGATATGCGGGTCAAGGATATGCTGGAGGAAAAAAAGAGAGAGTAAATACAATGCATAAAACATCGGAGGATTATAAGAATAGGTCATATCTTTCAGCAATCGAGGCTGCGAAGTACCTTAAAATATCAGTTGAAACCTTGCATTGCCTTGCCAGAGCACGGATAATAAAATCTTCGACCGCTGCCAGTGGACAAATGCGTTTTGATATAAAAGCCCTCAAGGAATACGAGATGAGCTCTGGAACTAAAAAGGCAAATAAGCGGATAGATGTTAAAGAAATAAATATTATTGAGGTAAATGGAACCACCCAAAAAATCCTTGTAAAGAACTCTATGAGAATGGACGACATCTCTAAGAACAGTGTCCACTTGATGATTACTTCCCCTCCCTATTTCGATGCAAAGATGTACTCAAGCGGTCCTATCGAAGGCGACCTTGGTAATATTCATTATATCGATGAATGGTTTGAAAAGATAAGCCAGGTATGGAGAGAAGTTTTCAGAGTATTGCAGCCCGGGAGAAAGGCGTTCATAAATATTATGAACCTCCCTATAAGACTTGGAGATGGCGGGTTTAGGACGCTAAACTTGGCGGGCAAAACGATAGACATCTGCGAAAAAATAGGTTTTATCTTCAAAAGAGATATAGTATGGCACAAGACAAATGGGGTAAGGGCTCATTTTGGGACATATCCATATCACCTGAAAAAAAGGGATTTAGAAAATACGGACATCTAACAGAAGAGCAAAAAGAGCAATCGAAGTTAAGTAAAGAATTCTGGTTATCTATAAAAAAGAGTGATGTATGGATAATGAAACCTCAGGGAAGCGGAGATAGAAGAAATCACGTAGCACCATTCCCCAATGAACTTCCCTTCAGACTCATCAAGGCGTTTAGCTACGTTGGCGAAACAATTCTTGACCCTTTTGTCGGATCTGGAACTACTCTCTTAGCAGCGGCAGATTTGAAACGCAATGGCATAGGGTATGAAATAAATCCGGAGATTGCTTTTGAAGCGGCAAAAAGTCTTAAAAATTATCAAACTAAATTATTGTGAGATAAAAACTATGAAGTTGGATGCGAAAACGATATATGCCCAATCCAGCGATATAAAATCCCGGACCTATTTAGAATACCGAAAGGATATGAAGAAAAAAGCAATTGCTGAATTAGAAACTTTGGAGTGGTTGGAAAGCAAAGTAAAGCAACTATATCCGAAGAAACGGGTCAATGTTTATAAGTCCGGTGGGGACAAATTTTTGTGGTTTCTAAGAAAAGGAGGAGTTTCAAGAGAACCTGACTTTATTGCAGAGGTAGATAATGAAAAGATAGAATTTGAATTCCAATATGCTGAAAAAACAGGTTTGAAACTTTATGACTTTAAGGTATCCAAGGTCGCCCCCAAAAAGAAGGGAAAACGAATACCCATTGAAAATAAACTCTTCGTTTATATCCATAAGCCATTAAAAAAATATGCAATATTTAGCCCCGAGTGGATAGTGGAAAATGCTGAGTATGGAATGGTGCCAGCATGGCGGAGTTACGCTTTCAGGGTAAGAAGAGAAAAGTTTGAAGAATTACTTAAATTAGACCCTACATTAAAAAATCTTTGCAAGAGAATAGATGCCAAAAATTTTATCCTGAATTTTCAACATGAGTTAATCGATATGAATAAAGAAAAACTTTCTCACACTCTTCAAGGTATAATCGATGAAAACAAACTTGTAAAAATTATACCCAAGGATTTAGACAGCTTTTTCAAGGTCTGTTTCATCCTGGATAACATAAATAAGTTTCCACAAAATGCTAATCTCTGGCTCATCTATCTTTTAGGTTATATCAACGAGGATAACTCACTGGAAGATATATATAAGATTGTCTACTGCACCGATTTTCTCTATTCCAAGATAGAACTGAAACCGAATGAACTTGACCAGTTAGTCAGTAAAATCGAGGAATTGCTTGAAAAAGTCAAGGGCTTCTATGAAAAAGATGGTTCTTACAGGTCGTCACTGAAAGTAAGCCCTTTAGAGGAAACCAGATATGCCTTGTTTTCGATAAATCTGCTAGAAGATATGACCCAAGATATGATTTTCTATTATTCTGCTGTGAAACTGAAACCAATAAGAAAAATATATGAAAATGTCGAAGACCTTGAGAAGACATATCAAATGCTTAAGAATTTAGCCTAACAGGAAAGGAACAGATATGAAAGCGATAAAGAAAATACTGTATCCGACAGATTTCTCCGATAACTCACGACCAGCATTTATGTATGCTCTGCTTCTGGCAGAAAAATTCGGGGCAAAACTCTTCATCCAGCATGTGTTCAGCGAGGAGAGAACCCTCGACCCAATCTTCGTCGCAGGCGGATTCAAAATCGACGAGATGTGGAGCTATATGCAGGAAAACTTCATCCCGATGGTGAAAAAATTCGTCGGCAATGAAGCAAAAGATGTCGAATACGAAGCAGTGCTATCAAACGGCAAACCGTGCGATGAGATAATCCGATTCGCCGAGCGCGAGAATATCGATATGATCGTTATGGGAACACACGGCGAAACAGGACTGGAACATTTTATGATAGGCTCCGTCGCCGAAAGGGTGCTGAGAAAATCCCATATCCCTGTGCTGGCAGTCAAAGGGAAATAGATAACCGCTGTGAGAAAATCTGGTTTTTTGGGAATCTTTTTGGAATTTTTTAAGTTTTTTTAAGTGTATATTTTACCTTTTTCAGCAATCTCTATTTCCCTTTCCTCGCCTCCACTATACCCTCAACGATGCGGACAATCATCTCGAGGTCGTCTCTGGTAAGCCCTGGAGAATTGAAGAGCCGGAACATCACCTCGAGCTCGGATAACTCCTCATCGGAAAACCTATGTCTCAGAAGGGAACGGATATCCTTGTCTCCGAGAAGGAACCGCCTGACATCACGCGATACCGCCTCCTCAGGCTTCGGAACATCCGCCCTGCCAAGCAGGTAATCCACACTGCAATCGAGAGCCTCAGAAAGCCTGATAAATGTTGCCGCCCTCGGCGTTGCCTCACCTGTGATAAAATTGTTTATCGAGGCAGGCGAGAGCCCGACCCTCTCCGCCAACTCCTTCTGATGCTTTATCCCGACATCTATCATCCGATGAAGAATGCGTCTCCCAAGCTCCGATACACGCTTTACCATAATAGATTTCTCCTTTAATGCCTTAACAAATATAAGGAACTACCTATCTTTTGTCAAGCTTTTCGGGATATTCTTCAAAAAAATTCATTGTTATCTAATTTTTTTCTTGACAAACGCGGAAAAGTTTATATAATTGGTGTTGGATTAGGGGTTGCCTAATCTGGAGAAAATAGAATATGGAACAAAAAAGAGAAAGACACAGAATTATAAAGGAACTATCGTTGAAGGGATACACTCCAGAGGAGATATCAGAGGTTCTCGGGCTCAGGCTACAGAGTGTATCGAAGGTCATAGGGAATGCAAAGGCGAAGACAAGAAGGAGGCTTGAGAGGCTTGACAAGGTTGCACTCAAAGCAAGGTACCTTGAAAGACTCGAGAGGCTTCTGAAAATTTCCTGGGACAGTCTCGATTCCGTTCCACCGGATGATTTCCGCACAAGAATCGCTGCGATAAAGCTCATATCCGACATAATCGAGCGGAGCTGCAAGCTGTATGAATTGAACTCCACAGAAGAGACAAGCGGTCCAGTAGATATTAGGCTGCGATTTAACCCGGAAGGTGATGATGAAAAATAGCTTCACCATAGATTCGCCTTCGACGCCGAAGCTCGACAGATTTGTCCCTCTGCCGAAGCAGAAGGAGTTCCTGATAATGGACAGGCGGTTCGATTTCTTTGGCTATATCGGTGGCTGGGGAGCAGGAAAGACCATCGCCGGATGTGTGAAGTCGCTCCTGCTCGCATCGATGTATCCAGGGAATGTGGGGCTCGTGGCGAGGAATTCGTTCCCACAGCTTCGGGACACGACGATGAGAACATTCCGCGAGCTGACGCCGGATTCGATTATCAAGGGATACTCCAAAACGGACACGATGCTCGAACTCGTCAACGGCTCTGTTATCCTGTTCAGGCACCTCGGGGATGAGAACCTGAAAAGTTTGAACCTCGGTTTCTTTTATATAGATGAGGCAGTGGATGTCGACGAGCAGATATTCTATCTCCTTGTATCCCGCCTTCGATTGCCGCATATCCCGAAAAGGGTCGGCTTCTTCACGACCAACCCGGGGGATTTCTCTTCCTGGATATACCGACTATTCATTAACCCCACCACAAAGAAGGAGAGGTTCGGTGTTGTCTTCTCCTCCACCCTCGATAATACATATCTCCCAGAGGGATACAGGGAGAATCTGCTCGCCGCTCTCGATGACAAATACGCCGAAAGATACATCCACGGCAAGTTCAACGAGCTTACCACAGGGAGGGTGTATTTCGAGTTCTCGATGGAGAAGAATGTCTCATCGGAGGTGCGGCTTCTGCCCGACATTCCACTCCATATCGGAATGGACTTCAATGTGAACCCGATGGCTGCGACGGTTACACAGGATGTTGGGGATGAGCTCTGGGTCGTCGATGAGATATACCTGCCCAACTCGAACAGCTGGGAGATGGCGCGGGAGATAACAAAAAGGTTTAAGGGATACACGATTTTTATCTACCCGGACGCAAC